>NZ_JBIBYR010000009.1:45090-296228 GCF_043083485.1 Streptomyces sp. NPDC014727
GGGCTCCGCTGTTTTGGTTCTGGGGGGTCCGGTGGGGCGGCGGACCCGTTACTGGTTCGCGGGGCTATTGGGGGCCCCCGCCTCCGTACGTGCCCGCCCCCGCGCGCCGATGCATGTAAACCAGCCGGTCCGTAAGGCCGCGCGGACCTGCCTGGGAGTGAGGGTCAGTGGATGATGCCCGTTCGCAGGGCGACGGCGACCATTCCGGCACGGTCTCCGGTGCCGAGCTTGCGGGCGATTCGGGCGAGGTGGCTCTTGACGGTCAGGGCGGACAGGCCCATGGAGACGCCGATGGCCTTGTTGGACTGGCCCTCGGCGACCAGCCGGAGGACCTCGACCTCGCGGCCGGACAGTTCGCGATAGCCGCCCGGGTGGCTCGGGGTGCCGGGGGGCCGGCGGTGCATACGGGCGGCATTGGCGCCGATGGGGGCGACGCCGGGACGGGTGGGGTGGCCGATGTTGGTTCGGGTGCCGGTGACGACGTAGCCCTTCACGCCGCCCGCGAGGGCGTTGCGTACGGCGCCGATGTCATCGGCGGCGGAAAGGGCGAGGCCGTTCGGCCAGCCGGCGGCTCGGGTCTCGGACAAGAGGGTCAGCCCGGAACCGTCGGGCAGGTGGACGTCGGCTACGCAGATGTCGCGTGGATTGCCGACGCGGGGACGGGCCTCCGCGATGGACGACGCCTCGATGACGTCACGTACTCCGAGTGCCCACAGATGGCGGGTGACGGTGGAACGGACGCGCGGGTCGGCCACGACGACCATGGCCGTCGGCTTGTTCGGGCGGTAGGCGACCAGGCTTGCGGGCTGCTCTAGGAGAACGGACACCAGGCCTCCTGGGGAGTGGCGGGACGGGCCGGCTCGGGGATGAAGCCGGGGCGAACCGTGCTTGAAGGGTCATTGACCTCTTCGGCAGCAGACCCGTCCTCCTTTAGGGGAAGATCACGATTTGCTGAGTAACAATTAGGGCAAATCGGACATGCGATCGATTGTACGAAAAAAATGCCGGTAGCGCCGCGTTTTAAGTCACGCGGTGTTACCGGCCTTCGAGGGTGAGGCTTCAGGAGACCTGGGGGCCGCGCCGCTGGGGGAGCGTCACCACCGCCGCGTCGGCGGGACCCGACGGAGGCAGCCCGGCGATCTGGCACAGCAGATCGCCCCATGCCATCAGGTGCGCCGCCGTGTCCGGCACCCCGCCGTGGCCCTCGCGCGGTGTCCATGACGCCCGGATCTCGATCTGCGTCGCCGGACGCCTCGTGGCCAGCGCGCCGAAGTAGTGCGACCCCGCCCGCGTCACCGTGCCGCCGGCCTCCCCGTACGACAGGCCGCGCGCCTCCAGCGCGCCGGTCAGCCACGACCAGCACACCTCCGGCAGCAGGGGATCGGAAGCCATCTCCGGCTCCAGCTCGGCCCGCACGAGAGTCACCAGGCGGAAGGTTCCCTGCCAGGCCTCGTGTCCGGCCGGGTCATGGAGCAGTACGAGGCGGCCGTCCGCGAGATCGTCCTCGCCCTCCACGACCGCGGCCTCCAGGGCATACGCGTACGGAGCGAGCCGCTTGGGCGGCGGTGTCGACTCGACCTCCAGCTCCGGGCGGAGTCGCGCCGAGTGCAACGCGTCGACCGCCGACCGGAAAGCGGGCGGGACGGAACCACCCTCCGCGCTGTCCTTGCTGTCAGCGCCATCGGATTGATCGGAGAACTGTCCCTGAGCCGGAGCCATGCGGGGAAGAGTAGGCGGAACCGGAGCCTCGCGCAGGGAGGGACACCCGGGCGGGCCCGGCGGCTTGCGGCTTCGTGCGAAGATTCTGGGTGTGAATGCCAACGATCGCCCCATGGGCCAGCAGACGAAGACATCCGCCACCCATGAGTCGGCGTTCCTGAAGGCGTGCCGCCGCGAGCCGGTGCCGCACACACCGATCTGGTTCATGCGCCAGGCCGGACGTTCGCTTCCGGAGTACCTCAAGGTCCGCGAGGGCATCCCGATGCTCGACTCCTGCATGATGCCGGAGCTGGTCGCCGAGATCACGATGCAGCCCGTACGGCGCCACAAGGTGGACGCCGCGGTCTACTACAGCGACATCGTCGTACCGCTCAAGGCCATCGGTATCGACCTCGACATCAAGCCCGGCGTCGGCCCCGTCATCGCCGACCCGATCCGCACCCGCGCCGATCTGGCCCGGCTGCGCGACCTCACCCCCGAGGACGTCCACTACGTCACCGAGGCCATCGGTCTACTCACCGCGGAACTGGGCGCGACCCCCCTCATCGGCTTCGCGGGCGCGCCCTTCACCCTCGCGAGCTACCTCGTGGAGGGCGGCCCGTCGCGCAACCACGAGCACACCAAGGCCCTGATGTACGGCGACCCGCAGCTCTGGGCGGATCTGCTCGACCGGCTCGCCGAGATCACCGGCGCCTTTCTCAAGGTGCAGATCGAGGCGGGCGCCTCGGCCGTCCAGCTCTTCGACTCCTGGGTGGGGGCGCTGTCCCCCGCCGACTACCGGCGTTCGGTGCTGCCCGCCTCGGCGAAGGTCTTCGAGGCCGTCGCCCCGTACGAGGTCCCGCGCATCCACTTCGGTGTCGGCACCGGTGAACTCCTCGGGCCGATGGGTGAGGCCGGCGCGGATGTCGTCGGCGTCGACTGGCGGGTCTCGCTGGACGAGGCCGCGCGCCGGGTCGGTCCCGGCAAGGCGCTCCAGGGCAACCTCGACCCCGCCGTGCTGTTCGCACCGACGGCCGCGGTGGAGGAGAAGGCCCAGGAGGTGCTGGACGCGGCCGCCGGCCTGGAGGGGCACGTCTTCAACCTGGGCCACGGCGTGATGCCGTCGATGGACCCGGACGCCCTGACGCGGCTCGTGGAGTACGTGCACGAGCGGACCGCGCACTGAGCGACGCGGGGGAACCGGGCACCGCGGCTCAGGCGGTGCCCGCCCTGCGCACCGCTGTGACCGCCTTGCGGGCCGCCACCAGGATCGGGTCCCAGACCGGGGAGAACGGCGGGGCATAGCCCAGATCCAGGGCGGTCATCCGGTCCACCGTCATCCCGGCGGTGAGCGCCACGGCCGCGATGTCCACGCGCTTGGCCGCCCCTTCCCGGCCCACGATCTGCACACCGAGCAGCCGCCCCGTGCGGTACTCGGCGAGCATCTTCACGGTCATGGGCCGCGCCCCCGGGTAGTAGCCCGCCCGGCCCGTCGACTCGATCGTCGCCGTGACGAAGCGCAGCCCCACCGCACGGGCGTCCTTCTCCCGCAGCCCGGTGCGGGCGATCTCCAGATCGCACACCTTGCTCACCGCGGTGCCCACCACGCCCGGGAACGTCCCGTACCCGCCGCCCACATTGGCCCCGATGATCTGGCCGTGCTTGTTGGCATGGGTGCCGAGCGCGATATGACGGGTGCGGCCCGCCACCAGATCGAGGACCTCGACGCAGTCGCCGCCCGCCCAGATGTTGTCGTGCCCGACCACCCGCATCGACAGATCGGTGAGCAGACCGCCGTGCGGGCCCAGCGGGAGGCCGACGGCGCGCGCCAGCGTCGTCTCCGGCTCCACGCCGATGCCGAGCACCACCACGTCCGCCGGGCAGGAGCCGTCGCCGGTGGCGACCGCGCGGACCCGGCCGTCCGGTCCGGTGCGGATCGCGGTGACCTCGGCCCCGTTGACCGTGGTGATGCCCAGACCGTCCATCGCCTCGTGGACCAGCCGCCCCATGTCGGGGTCGAGCGTGGCCATCGGCTGCTCGCCGCGGTTGAGCACGGTCACCTCGAAGCCGCGCTTCAGCATCGCCTCCGCCATCTCGACGCCGATGTAGCCCGCTCCGACGACGACCGCCCGTCTGCGTCCCGGCGCCAGGTCCAGCGAATCCAGCAGCGCCTGCCCGTCGTCCAGCGTCTGCACTCCATGCACCCCGGGCGCGTCCATGCCGGGCAGCGCCGGACGCACCGGCCGGGCACCGGTCGCGATCACCAGCTTGTCGAAGGCCGTCCAGTACGTCTCGCCGGTCTCCCGGTCCAGGGCCCGGACCCGCTGTCCGGCGACATCGATCTCCGTGACCTCGGTGCGCATCCGCAGGTCGATGTCGCGGGCCCGGTGCTCCTGCGGTGTACGGGCGATGAGGTCGTCCCGCTCCGCGACGTCGCCGCCGACCCAGTACGGGATGCCGCAGGCGGAGTACGAGGTGAAATGGCCCCGCTCGAAGGCGATGATGCTCAGTTCGTCGGGTCCCTTGAGCCTGCGGGCCTGGGACGCGGCGGACATGCCCGCCGCGTCACCACCGATGACCACCAGTCGCTCCGCCGTCATACCTGGTCCCTCCGACCCGGAGTCCGAAGGGACCACGTTACGACGCGGGGGGCGCGGACGTCGGCTCGGTCGGCTCGGACGCACGCGGCGCACGGCGCGCGGCCGACCGGTTCCGCAGCAGCCGCCACAGCAGCAGGAGAACGGCGACCGCCGCCAGGAACGGGGCCGCGGCACCGACCGCCATCGCGAGCCACCGCAGCATCGTGACGAACGCGTGCCAGCCGCCGCCGAGCGCGTCCAGGAAGCCGGGGTCGTCGTCACCGCCCTTCGTCGCCGTCTCCGGCTCGGACAGGTCGAGGGTGATCGTGGCGAGCGTGGTGCGGTCCTTCAACGACGCCTGCTGGGCGAGCAACGACTCCAAGGACGCCTGACGGCTGCTCAGTTCCCCTTCCAGCGCGACCACGTCGGTGAGTTTCTCGGCCCGGTCCATCAGCTTGCGCACCCGTGCCACGCTCGCCCGCTGGGTGGCGATCCGGCTCTCCACGTCGACCACCTGGTCGGTGACGTCCTTCGCGGACGACGTGCGCGAGAGCAGCTTCCCGGCACCCGCGAGATCCCGCAGGACCGCGTCGTACTCGCCCTGCGGGACACGCAATACGATATGTGACATTTCACGTGTGTCGTCGACCCGCTCGGTCTCCTCGCCCGCCACCAGACCGCCCACGCTCTCCGCGGCCGAGCGGGCGGCCGCCGCGGCCTTCGGCACGTTCTTCACCTCCACCGAGAGCGAGGCGGTACGGATGACATGGGTGCCGACGGGCAGGGCATCGGACTTCTTCCGCTCCGCGGGCGAACCGCCCGCCTCCTGCGGGCCCTGTGCCGCCTTTCCGTCCGCGGCGTCCGCGGCGCTCCGCTCGCCCGCGGAGACCGCCTTCTTGCTGTCGCCGGAACCCGAATCGCTCGCGCTGCCCGAGGCGCCGCAGCCGCTGAGAGCGAGGAGCCCGGCCAGGAGCCCGGCGGCCAGCACCATGTGTGAACGACGGACGGATGAACGGCCGGAATGCCGGTCTGTCTGCATAACTGCTCTCCCGAGACGGGTGGTTGATGGTGCCGGTTCGACGTGCGGGGCAGGGGTGCGGGTTGCCCGATACCGGTTTCGAAGCGGTCACGTTCAGGACTCGGACGAGGTTTGAGAGAGTGGGGGCATGCAGCGTTCACACAACCGCGCGGACACAGGTACGGGTCATGTCGTCGTCATCGGCGGCGGCATCGCCGGGCTCGCCGCCGCCCACCGGCTCCTCGGGGCCGGGCTGCGGGTCACCCTCCTGGAGGCCACCGAGCGGCTCGGCGGCAAGCTCATGACCGGTGAGATCGCGGGGACCCGGGTCGACCTGGGTGCCGAGTCGATGCTCGCCCGGCGCCCGGAAGCGGTCGCCCTGGCGCGCGCCGTCGGGCTCGGCGACCGCCTCCAGCCACCCGCCACCGCCACCGCATCGGTCTGGACGCGCGACGCCCTGCGGCCCATGCCCAAGGGCCATGTGATGGGCGTACCGAGCGACCCGGCGGCGCTCGGCGCGGTGCTCTCCCCGGAGGGCCTCGCCCGCATCGCGCAGGAACGCGACCTCACCCCGACCCCCGTCGGCGACGACGTCGCGGTCGGTGCGTACGTCGCCGACCGGCTGGGCCGCGAGGTCGTCGACCGGCTCGTGGAGCCGCTGCTCGGCGGGGTGTACGCGGGCGACGCCTACCGGATCTCGATGCGCGCCGCCGTGCCCCAGCTCTTCGAGGTGGCACAGGAGGGCGGTTCACTGCTCGACGGTGTCCGGCGCGTCCAGGAGCGCGCCGCCGCCCGGCAGCAGACCGGACCGGTGTTCCAGGGCATCGACGGCGGCATCGGCACTCTGCCGTCCGCGGTCGCCGACGCCGTGCGCGCGGCGGGCGGGGAGATCCTGACCGCCACCCCCGTCCTCGGCCTGACCCGTACCGCCGACGGCTGGGACGTCCGCACGGACGCCCGGGTGATCCCCGCCGACGGCATCGTGCTGGCCGCGCCCGCCTGGTCCGCCTCCACCCTGCTCGCCGCCGAGTCCCCGGCCGCGTCCGCCGAGCTCGCCGGTGTCGAGTACGCGTCGATGGCCCTGGTCACCATGGCGTTCCGCCGCTCCGACGTGGCCGCCACCGACGCACTCCACGGGCGCTCCGGCTTCCTCGTGCCCCCGGTGGACGGTCGCACCATCAAGGCCTCCACCTTCTCCACCCACAAGTGGAACTGGGTCGCCGACGGCGCCCCCGACCTGTTCGTCCTGCGCACCTCCGTCGGCCGGTACGGCGAGGAGGACCACCTGCACCGTGAGGACGGCGAACTGGTCGATGTGTCGCTGCGCGACCTCGCCGCGGCGACCGGACTGACCGCGAGGCCCGTGGACACCGAGGTCACCCGGTGGACAGGCGGATTGCCCCAGTACCCCGTGGGCCACCTCTCGCGGGTCGCCCGGATCCGCGACGAGGTCGCCAAACTGCCCGCGCTGCGGGTCTGCGGAGCGGTCTACGACGGCGTCGGCATCCCGGCGTGCATCGCCAGCGCCCACCGGGCCGCCGACGAGATCGTCCGCGACATCTCGGGCGGTTCCGGGGAAGAGATCATCGCCACGTCGACCCTGGTTCAGGGCACACGGAGCGAGGCGGGACAATAGCCGTATGAGTGCGCCTGAGACTGTGAAATCAAGCAAGGGCCCCAACGCGGGTAAGAAGGCCAAGGACCTCAATGAGGTCATCCGCTACACGCTGTGGTCCGTCTTCAAGCTCCGCGACGTCCTGCCCGCGGACCGTGCCGGTTACGCCGACGAGGTCCAGGAGCTGTTCGACCAGCTGGCGGCGAAGGACATCACCGTTCGTGGCACCTACGACCTGTCCGGCGTGCGTGCCGACGCCGACATCATGATCTGGTGGCACGCCGAGACCGCGGACGAGCTGCAGGAGGCGTACAACCTCTTCCGGCGCACCAAGCTGGGCCTGGCACTGGAGCCCGTCTGGTCGAACATGGCGCTGCACCGCCCCGCCGAGTTCAACAAGTCGCACATCCCGGCGTTCCTGGCCGACGAGACGCCGCGCAACTACATCAGCGTCTACCCCTTCGTGCGCTCCTACGACTGGTACCTGCTGCCCGACGAGGACCGCCGCCGCATGCTCGCGGACCACGGCAAGATGGCCCGCGGCTACCCCGACGTCCGGGCCAACACCGTCGCCTCCTTCTCGCTCGGCGACTACGAGTGGATCCTCGCCTTCGAGGCCGACGAGCTGCACCGGATCGTCGACCTGATGCGCCACCTGCGGGCCTCCGAGGCTCGGATGCACGTCCGTGAGGAGGTCCCGTTCTACACGGGACGCAGGAAGTCGGTCGCAGACCTGGTGGCCGGGCTCGCGTAGCGAGCGGGCTCCGACCACCCCAGCCCGGAAGATCAGACGGCGGGCGCCGGCGCGTTCCGCGCTGCCCGTCGTTCCAGCGACACCGGGTTCGGCTCCGGGTTCGCCGCAGGCACCGGCCTGCGGCGACCCCGGAACCCACAGAAAGGCACGCGGAGCACGGCTCCGTTCCCAGGCGCCGTCGAACGCCCGCCAGGGATGACTGTCCGACACCGAGGTCTCGTTCGCGGCCAGCAGCCGTCGGCCGGCGGGCGAGGCCCAGGAGCTGTACGGATGGACCTCCATCCGGGCGATGGCCAGACATCCCAGGGTCAGCGCGAGCGGCAGCCCGAACCAGACGAGCATGGACACCACCGGGCCGCCGGGGCACGCCTCCTGACCGGGTATCAGCAGTGCGGCAGCGCCCATCGCGCCCACCAGCAGAGTCGCTGCCGTCCGTACCGGCCAAATGGGTTCATCATGCGGACGGTGCGGCGCCGCGGGGGAGAGCGCGGGGTACCGCATGCGCTCAGGAACTGCTGCCGCAACTGGAACCCCCGCCCCCGCAACTGGAACCCCCGCCCTCGCAACTGGAACCCCCGCCCCCGCAGCTGGAACCGCCCCCGCAGCCGGAACCGCTGCTGCCGGAACAACTGGAGCCGCTCGATCCGCCGCAGCCGGACCCCGAGCCGCAGCTCGCCCCCGAACCGCACCCGCCGCCGCCACCACTCCCGCCGCCGCTGCCTCCGTCGCTGGAACTCCCGCAACTGCCGTTGCCGGGGCTGGTACCGGCGCACCAGACCACCGGTGCGACGAACAGCATCGAGGAGTCCGACGACGCGTGCGAGCCCGAACCCGGGCCCGCGAGCAGAGGCCGCCCGGCCGGGCGCATCCTGGCCGCCGCGATCAGCTGCGTCCGCAGTACGGGGTCGGGGAGGGCGCGCAGTCCGAGTGTGGCCACCAGGTGGGCCGGCTGCGGGTTGTACGCGTGGGCGGCGCGGTACACCTCGGCCGCCCGCCGCCCCGGCTTGGTGACGCGCCCCCGGGCGATGCCCGCGCAGACGAAGCCGATCGGGAAGCCGATGATCAGGGCCGGGAGGACCTTGAAGACGAAGGGTACGGAGAAGTCCGTCTCGGGCGAGTCGTCGGCCATGAACCCCATGGCCGTCACCACGACGGTGAGCGGGATGGCCAGCAGACAGACCAGGCCCTGTACGACGCCCCAGCGGCGCCACACGCGGGTCGTCGTGGGCGAAGCCAGCAGCCCGCGGGCCGCGAGCCCGTCGCCGATCTCCTGCAGCGCGGGGTGCCGCATCACCGCGTCGCGCAGGGTGTGCAGGGCGCCGCTGGGAGCGGTGGCATGTGTCCGGAGCACCGCGCGCTCGACCGGGTCACGGGCGTCCGCCTGCTGGACGGCGACGATGCCGGGGCCGCCGATGGTGAGCCGTCCGTCCGTGTGCATCGCGGTGAGTGTGGTGTCCACGACCCTGCCCGGCCCCCCGTTCAGGAAGGCGACTTCGAGGAGGTCGTGGACCGGGCCGCCGGACCCGCCGCGGGCACGGGCGAGTCCCACGACCAGGAGGACGCAGGAGACCGCTACGGCGAGGTCCACCAGCAGCGCGAGCGTGTTCGTGTCGGTCATCCTCCGGTCACCTTCCGACCAGGGCCGCGCGGGCCGCCCGTACCAGCCGGGTGGTGCGGCGCGGCGGTCGCGCGCCGGCCCGGTCCTGCCACCAGTACGTCAGCCGGCGCCGTGCCGCGTCGTCGGCGGGCCGGCCGGCGATCAGCAGATCCTCGGCGAAGTCCAGTGCGTCGCGACGGTATCCGGCGGACATGGGGCGGGTCCTGGCGTACGCGAGGAACGCGTCCCGGTACCCGGCGCCCAGGATCTCCGGCAGTTCGGGAGCCACCTTGGCGACCACCCCGGCCCGCTTGGCCGCCAGGGCACGGCTTTGGATCCCGAGACGGTGGTGGTCGAAGCCGTGCGGGGCGGGCGTGCCCGCGACGAGGGCGGAGAGCAGAGCGGTCTGGGCGACCGCGACCCGGTCGCGCGCCGAGTCGGGGGACGCGGGCTCCTCGGCGCCCGGGGCGAGCCGGCTCGCGCCCCCTCCGGCGGACGGGGCCGGGATGCTGCGGGCGGCCGCCCGGTCCAGCGTGGTGCGGATCGTGGTGAGTTCGTCCGCCAGCTCCGCGGCGGGCGGGAAGTCGTCGTCCCGCTCCAGCAGCACACCGGGCGGGTCGACCCGGGAACGGAGTTCGGCGAGGACGTCGAGGACGGGCCGGGTGACCGGGTGGGCGTGGGTGTCGTGCCAGACGCCGTCCTTCTCGACGCCCCCCGCCACATGTACGTACGCGATGGCCTCCACCGGCAGTTCGTCGAGCGCGGTGGCCGGGTCCTCCCCGCGGTTCACGTGGTTGGTGTGCAGATTGGCGACGTCGATCAGCAGCCGGACGCCGGTGCGCTCGACCAGCTCCGCCAGGAACTGCCCCTCCGTCAGCTCCTCGTCGGGCCAGGAGATCAGCGCCGCGATGTTCTCCAGTGCCAGCGGTACCGGCAGCGCGTCCTGCGCGATCCGTACGTTCTCGCACAGCACGTCCAGTGCGTCCCGGGTGCGGGGGACGGGGAGCAGATGGCCCGCTTCCAGTCCCGGCGAAGCGGTGCGCGGCCCCCCGGCCCGTACGAACGCGATGTGCTCGGTGACCAGCGGAGTGCCGAGCAGCTCGGCGCGGGCCGCGAGATCCGCGAGCCGGCCGGCGTCGGGGCGCTCGGCTCCGCCGAGCCCCAGCGCGACGCCGTGCGGGACGACGGTGACACCGCGCTCCCTGAGCCGTACCAGCGAGTCGGGCAGATGACCGGTGCAGATGTTCTCCGCTACCGTCTCCACCCAGTCGATCCCCGGCAGTGCCTCGACCACGTCCGCGATCTCCGGCCGCCAGCCGATGCCGATTCCCAGCTTCATGCGATCCCCCTCCTCCACTCCGTGCAGGGCTGATGGCCCCGGCGAGCAGTGGTCAATCCGAACAGGGGGACGTTCAGAGCTTCATTTGAGGTTCCGTGTCCGGGGAGATCGGGGCGGCGGAACGGTGGCGGGGCGCGGGACGGCCGGCCGGCCGCGCCCTCCCCCGCTCAACCCCGCAGCGCGGGATGGTCGGCGACCACCGTGCACGAACCGGGCGCGATCTCGGTGAATCCGGCGTCGCGCACGACCGGGAGCCCGCTCACCGTGAGTTCCCGCCAGCGGCCCGCCCCGGGGGCGGCGACGGACAGCGGGAAGCCCGCCTCGCGCCACGCCTTGCGCTCCGTCTCCGACAGCTCCCACCAGGCGAGCTGTGCGCCGTGCCCGGCCTGTGCCATCGCCTTGCCGGCGGACATCTCCAGCTCCGGATTGAGCCAGAGCACGGGGCCCGCGAGGTCGGGCGCGGCCGGTGGTTCGGGGTCGTCCAGATCCGTCCCCGACACCTGGAGCTTCGCCAGTTCCTTCGGCCAGCCGTCGAGGGGCACCGGCGGGAAGACCCGGACCTCGGCGCTCTCGCCCGTGACCGTGAGGCCTGGCAGCGCGGACGCCCTGCGCCACTCCGCGCCGCGCGCCCGACGCACCACCTTGCGGATCCGGGCATCCTGCCAGTCCCGCATCGCCTGCGCCCACTCGCCCTCGCCGGCCGACCGCTCGTCGGAGAGCATCACGAGCACCGCGCGGGCGGCGGTCCGCAGCGCGTCGTTGCGCGCCGGGGGAGCCGTCTTCTCGATGCGCACGACCAGCGGCAGTACGTACTGCGGGGCCTCGTCGCGGGTCGTCCGCCCGGACCTGAACGGGCTGTCCGCCACAGCGGTGCCGGACTCCGGCAGAGACGTGGCCGGGGACTCGGAGGAGAGTGCGGGGGTGTTGTTGTCGCTCACCCGGTCCAGTCTGCCAGCCGCCGAAGAAACGCTTCTTGGCGGAATGAATCGGTCCGGGTGAGGATGCAGCGCATGAAGAGCGATCTCTTTTCCAGCGAGAACCTGGCGCAGCAGGCGACAGCCCCCGGGATGACCCTGCAGAACGCCAAATCCATCAAGTACGCCGTCAATGGTGAGATGCACGCCCGCCAGGGATCGATGATCGCGTTCCGCGGCGATCTGCAGTTCGAGCGCAAGGGGCAGGGCATCGGCGGGCTGCTCAAGCGGGCCGTCACCGGCGAGGGGCTGCCGCTGATGGCGGTCCGCGGCCAGGGCGAGGCATGGTTCGCGCACGAGGCCGCGAACTGTTTCATCGTGGAGATGGAACAGGGCGACGTCCTCACCATCAACGGCCGGAACGTGCTCTGTTTCGATGCCACGCTCACCTACGAGATCAAGACCGTGAAGGGCGCCGGAATGACCGGCGGCGGCATCTTCAACAGCGTCTTCACCGGGTACGGCAAGCTCGGGCTGATGTGTGAGGGCCACCCCATCGTGATACCCGTCACGCCCCAGCAGCCGGTGTGCGTCGACACGGACGCGGTGGTCGGCTGGAGCGCCAGTCTGACCACGTCGCTGCACCGCTCGCAGAGCTTCGGCTCGATGATGCGCGGCGGATCGGGAGAGGCCGTCCAGCTGCGGCTGGACGGTGAGGGCTTCGTGATCGTACGGCCCAGCGAGCTCAAGCAGGAGAAGGCATCAGCGAACTGAGACCGAGTGGGGTCGGCCGCCGGTACGGCCGGGGCGGGCCATGGGTGCTGCGCGGGGTCGACCTCGACCTGCCGCCGCACGGCCTGGTCCGGATCGACGGCGCCAACGGCACCGGCAAGTCCACGCTGTTGTGCAGACTCACTTCGCTGCGCGGCTGAGTAAGGGCTGTCCCGTAGGCTCCTGCACATGGACGAGTCGTACTGCGGGACGCCCGCCGTCGCCCCCGCACCCGCCGGGGCGGAGCCCGCCGCGGGACCTCCGTACGCCGAGTGCGTCCTGTGCCGGAAGCCGACCGAGTACCCCGAGTCCGTCAAGGGCATCACGCTCTGCCCGGTCTGTGAATGGCAGGAGGCCCAGCGCTCGGCGTGCTCGGGCTGACGACGCCCGGTCAGCCGCGCATCAGGTCGGAGACCTTCACGAAGCGGTACCCGAGCCTGCGCAGCTCCGGGACCACTCGACCCACCGCCCGGTCCGTGACCGGCGCCGCGCTGCGGGTGCAGTGCATGACGACCAGGGAGCCGGGACGCACCCCGTCCAGCACCTGCTGCGCCACCGCGTCCGCGTTGGTCGCGAACGCGTCGCCGCTGACCACGTCCCACTGCACCGCCGTGACCCGCTCGGGCGCGAGCGCGCGCCGCACCGCGTGGTCGTAGCAGCCGCCGGGGAAGCGGAAGTACGGCACCACATTGCGCACACGGGCCTTCCGGAACGCGGCGAAGGCCCGTTCCACATCACCGCGCATGTCGCCCTTCGCCACGGTCGGCAGCCCGTAGCAGGGGGACGTGAAGGCGTAGTGGCTGTACGAGTGGTTGGCGACCTCGAAGAGCGGATCGGCGCCGATGGACCGGGCCTGTGCCGGGTACTCATCGGCCCACCGCCCCGTCATGAACACCGTCGCGGGCACCTTCAACCGGCGCAGCAGCGCGATCAGTTCGGGGTTGTCGAAGTGCTCACCCGCGGCCGCGCGCGGGCCCTCGTCGGCCGTCATGTCGGCGTCGAAGGTCAGCGCCACCACCTTCTCGCCCGTCCGTGCCCCGTGTGCGAACACCGGCGTCAGTCCGCCCGGGGCCGGGGCGAGCGTGGGCGGCTGCTTCGTCGTGGTGGGGGTCGCGCCCACGGACGGCGATGCCGAGGGGGCATGGACGGCAGCGGGAGTACGCCCTCCGGCCGAGGGGTGGTCCGTGGAGGACGTTCCGCCGCTCCCACAGCCGGCGAGACTGCCGAGCACCGTACCCAGAACAGTCAGAGCCGTAAATTTTCGTGCAGAGTTGATCACCCGCGGAAAGTATCGGACTATCCGATGAAGGGACGTGTGCGGCGCTCCTGCGCATCGAAGTCGCTCCCGGATTCACTCGGGCCGTCCAGCAGATGCTCCGCGGTGAAGCCGAGGAGTCGTCGCGCGGCCGTGGTGTCCACCGGCGCGGTAGGTCCGGACGGCGCGCGGGGGCGGGCGACAACGGCCCGCCCTCCACGCGCGCGTCAGCGCGTCAGCGCCACGGCCCCGTCACCGCGAACGTCGTCCCCGGCGTGTAGCAGTTGACGTACATCGTCCCGCCGTCCGGAGCGAACGTGACCCCGGCGAACTCGCCCCACGCCGGCTCCTCGGGCGTCCCGATGTTCTGGCGGCCTCGCGCCATCGCGTACACCTCGCCGCCCCGCGTCAGGCCGAACACGTGCTGGGCGCCGTCGCCGTCCTCGCACACCATCAGCCCGCCGTCGGAGGCCAGACAGATGTTGTCCGGGGATTCGCCGGGCAGTTGGACGTCCGTTCCCGGACCGAAGACGATCACCAGCGTGAGGCGGCGCCGCTTCGGCTCGTACCGCCACACCTGGCCGTAGTGGTCGGCCGCCGAACCCTGCGAGCTGTGCGCGAAGCTGGAGACGAAGTAGACCGCGGACCCGCCCCAGTAACAGCCTTCCAGCTTCTGCGCGTGCGTGATGCCCTTCGGGCCGAAGTCCTGGAACCGGATCGGGGTCACGGCCGCCTGCGGATCCGGTACGGGCACCCACTCGACGCCCTCGAAGCTCGCGCCGGTCTCCTGGACCGCGGAGAGGTCGGGGACGCCCGGCACCCGCATCGCCTCCAGATGGCCGCCCGCCCGCAGCGATCCCGTCCCGCCGAGCGGCTTGTTCGGCAGGAAGCGGTAGAAGAGCCCGAACGGCTTGTCGAACGCGTCCTCCGTCTCGTACACGATCCCGCTCTTCGGATCGATCGCGATCGCCTCGTGCTGGAAGCGGCCCATCGCGGTGAGCGGCACGGCGCCGGTGCGGCGCGGATCGGCGCCGTCCACCTCGAAGATGAAGCCGTGGTCCTTGGTGTAGCCGTTGGTACCGGCCCGGTCCTCGGTCTCCTCGCAGGTCAGCCAGGTGTTCCAAGGGGTGCGGCCGCCCGCGCAGTTCACCGCGGTACCGGCGATGGCGACGCGTTCGCCCAGGACGTTGTTGCGGCCGTCCAGTTCCAGGGCGGTGCAGCCGCCCTTGCCCATCGGGTCGTAGGTGAGGCCCTCGACGACCGGGACCGGGATCCTGGCGGTGACGCGGTTCTCGTGGTTGCGGACGAGACGGACGTGTCCGTGCCGCCCTGCGAAGGCGGCCATCCCGTCGTGGTTGCCGGGGACCTGGCCCTCGCCCGAGCGGAGCGGGTCGCCCTCCCGGGACAGGACCCGGTAGCGGAAGCCCTTCGGGAGGTCGAGCAGACCGTCCGGGTCGGGCACGAGCGGGCCGTAGCCGCTGTGCCCACGGGCGGCGGCGGTACCCGCGAAGAGTTCGGAGAACGCCCCGGCGAAGGCGATCGAGGCAACGGCCGCGCCGCTGCCGGCCAGGACCTGTCGTCGTGTTGCGAGGTGTCGTGCTGCTGTTGATGACATGAGGCAACTCCCTGCTGGCGGACAGGAGAAGTGACCCGCATGTGTGTACCACGCGTATCGTCGCGCGGAAACCACGCGGGTCACCGTGCCTCGTGCGTGTCACGGGCCCACGGGGGCCCGTGGGGTCAGGCCAGGGACGCGCTGAGCGTGATCGTCGTGCCCGTCAGTGCCTGGCTGACCGGGCAGTTCGCCTTGGCGTCCTCGGCGGCCTTGACGAAGCCCGCCTCGTCGAGACCCGGCACGTCGCCCTGGACGGTGAGGTGGATACCGGTGATACCGGTGCCGGGCTGGAATGTGACCTCGGCCTGGGTGGTCAGTCGGGTCGGCGGGGTGCCGGCCGTGGTCAGGCCGTGGGACAGCGCCATCGAGAAGCAGCTGGAGTGGGCCGCCGCGATGAGCTCCTCCGGGCTGGTCTTCCCATTCGCCTTCTCCGCGCGGGACGGCCAGGAGACCTCGTAGTCCCCGATGCCGGAGGAGTCGAAGGTGACGACGCCCTTGCCCTCGATCAGGTTGCCTTCCCAGACCGTGTGCGCCTGACGCGTGGTAGCCATGCTGGATCCCTTCAAACGGTGTGCGCGGTTGCTACGGGAGGAACGAGGCGCCCAGGGGCACCTCGGGGGTACGCCCCCGAAGGGCGTTGTGCCCCGAACCTACTGCGCCACCAGGCCCTTCGCGTCGCGCGCCAGCGCCGTCAGCCGGGAGATCGCCCGGAAATACTTCTTCCGGTACCCGCCGTTCAGCATCTCCTCGCTGAACAGCCTGTCGAACGGCACCCCGGAGGCGAGCACCGGGACCTCACGGTCGTACAGCCGGTCGGCGAGGACGACGAGCCGCAGCGCGGTCGACTGGTCCGGCACCGGCTGGACCTCGGTCAGGCAGACCGCCCGCAGGCCGTCCGTCAGCGCCCCGTAGCGGCTCGGATGGACCCGGGCGAGATGGTCGAGGAGCGAGGGGAAGTCGTCCAGGCTGGCGCCCTCGGTGGCGTACGCCGCCCGGGTGACCTGTTCGTCGGAGTACGGCGCGGGGGCCTCGGGCAGCCCGCGGTGGCGGTAGTCCTCGCCGTCGATCCGCAGCGGACGGAAGTGCGCGGACAGCCCCTGGATCTCCCGCAGGAAGTCGGCGGCGGCGAACCGGCCCTCTCCGAGCTTGCCGGGCAGCGTGTTGGAGGTGGCGGCGAGCGCGACGCCCGCCTCGACGAGCCTGCTGAGCAGCGACGACACCAGGACGGTGTCGCCCGGGTCGTCCAGCTCGAATTCGTCGATGCACAGCAGCCGGTGCCCGCTCAGCGTCCGCACGGTCTGCTGGAAGCCCAGCGCGCCGACCAGGTTCGTCAGCTCGACGAACGTGCCGAACGCCTTCAGCGAGGGCGCGGCGGGCGTGGCGTGCCAGAGGGAGGCCAGCAGATGGGTCTTGCCGACGCCGTAGCCGCCGTCGAGGTAGACCCCGAGGGGCGCCGAAGGAGCGGCGGGCTTCCTGCTGAACCACTTGCGCTTGACCGAGCCGCTGGCATGCGCCCCGCCGAGCCCGGCCGCGAAGCCGCTCAGGACCTCGACCGCCTCGGACTGGCTCGGCCGGCCCGGGTCCGGGACATACGTATCGAAACGCACGGTGTCGAAACGCGGCGGCGGCACCATCTCGGCGACCAGTCGGTCGGCGGGAACGTGCGGTTCGAGCGCGCACAGGGACAGCGGGGCCGTTTCGGCTATGGGGCTCTGCCCCGGCACGGCGGTGGAGGACGACACAACCGTCAAGCTTAAGGGCCGTGCCAGACTGCGGGGCATGCGACGCCTCTTCCCTGTGACCGACACGACACCGGCCGACGACGAGGGGGAGTGGAGTCTGGACGATCTGGCCGATGTCTACGCGTACCCCGAGCAGGACGGTCCCTGGCTGCGCGCCAACATGGTTTCGACACTCGACGGCGCCGCCCAGCACGACGGACGCTCGCAGCCGATCTCGTGCGAGAGCGACATGCGGATCTTCGGCACGCTGCGCGGTCTGGCCGATGTGGTGGTGGCGGGGGCGGAGACGGTGCGGCTGGAGGGCTACCGGCCGGCCAGGGCCCGCGAGGCCTTCGCCGCCCGCCGGGCCGCGGCCGGACAGGGGCCCGCACCGGCGATCGCCGTGGTGAGCGGGAGCCTGGACCTGGACTTCTCGCTGCCGCTCTTCGTCTCGCCGCTCGTCCCGACCCTCGTGCTGACCGGCGCAGGAGCCCCTGAGGGGCGGATCGAGGAGGCGCGGAGGGCGGGCGCCGAGGTGGTGATCGCGGGAGAGGGGTCCCGGGTGGACCCCGCCAGGGCCGTACGCGAACTGGCCGACCGGGGACTCAAGCGGTTGCTGACCGAGGGCGGGCCCAGGATGCTGGGTCAGTTCGTGGCGGCCGGCGTGCTGGACGAGCTCTGTCTGACCCTCTCACCGATGCTGACCGCCGGAGACGCGCAGCGGATCGCCGGTGGCCCCTCGGTGGCCGTGCCGGAACGATTCGCCCTGACATCGATGCTGGAAGAGGCCGGGTTCCTCTTCACCCGATACCGTCGGATCTGACCATCGGCGGAATTTGTCGTTCCGCTTAGCTTCCGGTGGGCACAATTACTCTCGCAGACCCCGTGCCGGCACGGGGAAGGATGGTTTCAGCAGAGACCGGCGACGGTCACTGAAGCAGAAGGGCGCCCGTGGTGTTCACCAGCGTTTTGATGATCGAGAAGCCCCTCACTTCCGAGGACGTCGAGTTCGTCACCACCCTGCACGGGGAGGAGCGGACCTCCTTCGTCGTGCTCATGCAGCCGCGCGGTGACCAGGCCGATGTGCTGTTGCGGGCCATCGACGACCTGGCGATGGGAGAGCTGAAGGAGGCCGCTCGCGAAGGTGAGGAGCCGGAGGGCAAGAATGCCAGGCGGTCAGCCGAACTGGCGCTCGAAGTGTCACTCGAAGCGCTGCGGCAGGCAGGCTCGGAAGCTGTCGGACAGGTGATCGAGGAGCACCCGCTGGACAAGCTGAAGTCCGTGGTCGACGACGCCGAGGCGGACGAGGTCATCGTGCTCACCGCGCCGCACTACGTGGAGGAGTTCTTCCACCGGGACTGGGCGTCGAGGGCCCGGCACAAGGTCGGCGTACCGGTGCTCAAGCTCTTCGCGCACAGCGAATAGGCTGGGGGCGACTCGCATCGACATTTGGGGAGACATACGCATGGCACCCGGTATTCCTGCCGCCATGGAACGGCCGCACTTCATCGGCATCGGCGGCGCCGGAATGTCGGGCATCGCGAAGATCCTCACCCAGCGCGGCGCGAAGGTCGCGGGCAGTGACGCCAAGGAGTCGGGCACGGCCGAGGCACTGCGGGCACTGGGGGCGACCGTCCACATCGGGCACGCCGCCGCACATCTGGCGGACGACGCCTCGTGCGTGGTCGTCTCCAGCGCCATTCGCCCCGACAACCCGGAGCTGGTGCGCGCCGCCGAGCTGTCGATCCCCGTCGTGCACCGCTCCGACGCGCTGGCCTCCCTGATGGGCGGCCTGCGCGCGATCGCGGTGGCCGGTACGCACGGCAAGACGACCACCACATCGATGCTGGCCGTCGCCCTGTCCGAACTGAACCGCGATCCCTCGTACGCCATCGGCGGCGACCTCGCGGGGCCGGGCACCAACGCAGCGCACGGCGCGGGCGAGATCTTCGTCGCGGAGGCGGACGAAAGCGACCGCAGCTTCCAGAAGTACGACCCCGAGGTCGCGATCGTCCTCAACGTCGAGCTGGACCACCACGCGAACTACGCCTCGATGGACGAGATCTACGAGTCCTTCGAGACGTTCGCCGGCAAGATCGTTCCCGGTGGCACCCTGGTGATCTCCGCCGACCAGGCCGGTGCCGTCGAACTGACGAAGCGGGTGCGCGACCTCTCCTCGGTGAAGGTCGTCACCTACGGCGCGTCCGAGACCGCCGACGTACGCGTCCACAAGGTCACCCCGCGCGGTCTGACCAGCGAGGTCACGGTCGTCCTGAACGGGAAGTACCTCACGTTCACGGTCTCCGTGCCCGGCCGCCACTACGCCCTCAACGCGGTCGCGGCCCTTGCCGCCGGTGTCGCCCTCGGCATCCCGGCCCACAACCTTGCCTCGGCCCTCGGCAAGTACACGGGCGTCAAGCGCCGCCTCCAGCTCAAGGGCGAGGCGGCGGGTGTGCAGGTCATCGACTCGTACGCGCACCACCCCACCGAGATGACCGCCGACCTCGAAGCGATGCGCGGGGCCGCGTCCGACGCCCGTCTCCTGGTCGTCTTCCAGCCCCACCTCTTCTCCCGCACACAGGAACTCGGCACCGAGATGGGGCAGGCACTCGCACTGGCCGACGCCTCCGTGGTCCTGGACATCTACCCCGCCCGTGAGGACCCGATCCCCGGCATCACCAGCGCCCTGATCATCGATGCGGCGAGGACCGCGGGAGCCGACGTCGCCGCCGTCCACGCAAAGGCGGCGGTCCCCGAGATCGTCGCGGGAATGGCGAAGCCCGGCGACCTCGTTCTCACCATGGGGGCGGGCGACGTCACGGACCTCGGCCCGCAGATCCTGGACCACCTGTCGAGCTGAGGGAGCGACGTGTCGTACGACATCGAGAAGCCGGACGAGCAGTGGCGGGCGGAGCTGACCCCCGCCGAGTACGCGGTCCTGCGCCAGGCCGGCACCGAACCCGCCTTCGTCGGCGAATACACCGACACCAAGACCACGGGCGTCTACTCCTGCCGCGCCTGTGACGCGGAGCTGTTCCGCTCCGACACCAAATTCGAGTCGCACTGCGGCTGGCCGTCCTTCTACGACCCGAAGGACTCCGATGCCGTCGAACTGATCCAGGACCGCAGCCACGGCATGGTCCGCACCGAGGTCCGCTGCGCCCGCTGCGGATCGCACCTCGGCCATGTCTTCGAGGGCGAGGGCTACCCCACCCCGACGGACCAGCGGTACTGCATCAACTCGATCTCACTGCGCCTGACGCCCGACGAGGGCTGACGACCCAGCGGCCGGGGCCCGATGTCGTCCGGGCGTTCGGCGGCGGGTGCACCCCGTCGCCCGTCGCCGTTGGCCGGCCGCCGGGCAGCAGGCCGCCGCCTGGACGAAGAGACCGACGGCCATGGCCGGTGCCGTGACCGGAGAGGCCCACGGGCCGGAGCGGGCTGACGCCCGGAGTCAGCCCTCGTCCGCGTCCCCGGCGCTCTCCGGCCGCAGCAGCGGATGGGCGACCCCCGGAAAGACCCGGGCCCGTACGACAGGCTCCGCGGAGCCACCCCGGACCACCGCGTCGACGACGCCCCACGGCCGACCGGGCAGCACCACGGTCAGGATGTACGAGGACGCGCAGCCCATGCAGTCGTAACGGTCCGCCCAGGTCTCCACGTCCGTGACGCTGCCGGGACGGCGCGCCACGTGCCGGTGAAGCGCGTGGCAGCGCTCGCACCTCTCGCCGGGCTCGCACGTGCCGCCGCAGGGGCACGGCACATCGAGCGTCTCGGCGGGACGCCAGCGCTGGGTGAGGACCGCCTCACGCGTGGCGCCCATGTCCTTCATCGCCTTCAGATTGCGGGCGGCGACGTTGTACGACTCGCCGGTCGCGGCCATCCGGTCCCGGATGACGTCCTTGCGTCCACGGTTCGTCGTCATCTGTTCCTCATCCGTTCCTCGGGGGTCACGCAGCCCGCCAGGAGCACACGAGACAGACATGTCACACGGTACCGGTCACCTTGGACGGCCCATGACACCCGGGGCCCCGGCCGGGCAGGCGCTGCCCTACGACCGCCGCACCCGTGCCGTCAGCCTGCTGCCGAGCCGTCTGCCGAATCCGCCCGGCCGGTTCCACGCCCGGAACGCCTCCACCGTGCGGCTGCTGCCCGTACGCTCCACGGCTTCCTCCACCGCCGCCACCTCACCGGCGGACAGGCCGCGCACCACCGGTCGCAGCACGTCCGTCAGCAGCGCCGCCCGCGTCTCGCTCCAGGCGCGGCCCGCGTGCGGGTGGGAGCTCCAGACGGTGAAGCAGTCGGCCACATAGGCCGGTTCGGAACGCAGCCGGGCAAGGACCGTGTCATGGCGGGCGGCCGTTCCGTAGGCCGCGATGAGGTCCGCGTCGTCGCTGTGCACGAACGCGTACAGCTCCGCCTCGGGCCGGTCCGGGGCGAGCAGCCGTCCCGCCAGGGCGCCGAACGCCTGGTCACGCACCCCCGGTTCCACCGGCTCGGCCCCGCCGCACAGCTTCCGGGCCCGTTCCGCCCAGCCGGGCTCCGCCGCACCCGAGCGCACGTCCCGCGCGAACTCCAGCAGCAACAGGGCGCCACGGACCCGGGCGTCGATCTCCCCGGGGAAGCCGCGCAGCAGGTCATGGGCGAGTTCGGGGGCCTCCTCGTCGTCGGCGGGGGCGCCGAGAGCAGCCGCGACGAGCGCGGACCACGTACCGGCCGTACGGTGCGCGTCGGAGGTGGACCCGCCCAGCAGCTGCCGGGCCTCGCCCGCCGTGGGCGTCTCCTCGCCCCACACCAGTCCCACAGCGGTCCGCAGCACCAGCGGTTCGGTGAAAGGTGACATACCACCGGCGCGGAGCACCATGTGCACCACCTCCAGCCGGTCGCCGCCGCGCGCCCTGGCGTCCGGCGCCGCCGCGCACATCCGCAGGTGTGGCAGCGCCTGCGTTCCGGTGAAGGGCAGACAGACCCCGGTCAGCAGCCGTTCCGTCGCAGTCGGATCGTGGGGGGCGACCCGGTCCAGCTCGCCCAGCAGTGCCGTGCGGACGTCGAACTGTTCGTCCAGCAGGTCGAGCAGCACCGGTCCGCAGTCGGCGGCCCCTTCGGCCAGCAGCGACCGGGTCATCCGGCGCACGACATCGGGGAGCAGATCCGCGCAGTCCACATCGAGCAGCCGCGCGATCCGCAGCAGTTGCACCGCGCGCGCCACGGCCCGGCCGGGTGCGGTGGCTGTGGCGGGCGCACCCGTGGCCAGTTCGCTACGGAGGTCGTCGCCCAGGGCCGTGACGAGTGCGGCGACGGCACGCTCCCCGGCCGGTCCGGCGAAGGCCGAGCGTGCGGGCGGTTCGAGCGCGACATCACCGCCGCGTACCGCCTCCGTCACCAGAAGAGCGGCGAGCGAAGCCGTCGTAGCGGCGGGAGAGCGCCCGTCGAGTGCGGTCAACAGACGTGACACACAGGCAAGTTCGGCTGTCGTACGGTCGATTCCCGGTGCCGTCAGCGCATCTGTCAGCAGTTGCGTCCGCTCCTCGTCCAGCGCGTACGGCCGCTCGGCGGCCCAGTCGGCCGCCGCGGCACGCTCGGCGGGGCCGAGAGCGATGCCCGCGCACAGCGCGGTGACGGCGAGCGGTCCGGCCGCGAAGGGCTCGCCGGGCAGTTCCGCCGCCGCCCGGAACAGCTCCGGGGACCGGTTCCGCCAGATCCGGGCACAGGTCCCGGCCCAGACGTCGTCCACCGGTCCTTCCGGGCGCGCCCCGGAGCAGGTGTGCACCCGCAACGCGCCGTCGGGGCCGTCCGGTTCCGGCGCGTCCTGGGGCAGCACCCCGACGACCTGATGAGGGGACCGCGCCGGACGGCGGGTGTACGTCGTGAAGGTCAGCCGCTGCGCGTGCTCCGGCGGGAGTACGGCTGAGGCCAGGGCGATCCACCGGGCCACGTCGGCGCTCTGCCGCTCCACGAGAACCACTCGCGCCGCCGACGGATCCTCGCGCACCCGTCGCAGATCGGCGAAGACCGCCGCCAGCCAGGGACTCCGGGAGACCGCGAAGTCGTTCAACGCCTCCGGTCCGAAGGCGGCGGAGGCGGGCAGAGAAGCTATTCGGGCGGGCGCGCCGCCGTTCGGCGCGGTGGAGGCCCAGTTCGGCGACCGCCAGGCAGTGATCGGCAGCGCGTCCCCCGGCAGCCGGGTGCCGGCCGGAAGGTGTACCGCGTGTACGTGGAAACCACCGGTGCCGGGACCGCCGAGCGCCACTGCGCGCCCCAGCAGATGACTGTCGTCGGACAGTGCGCTGAAGCTCAACGCCTCGGGGAAGGAACGGAGTTCGGCGGCCGTCGGGTGGTACGGGGCCCCGGCCGGAGGTTCGTATCCGAGGAGCTGCTCGGCCTCGGCCAGCACGGGCGTGGGCAGGCCGGCGCTGACCGCCGTGAACCGTGCGCCGCCCCCGTCGTCGCCCGCAGAGGCAGAGGTGTAGTGCAACTGCGCGAGGCTCATGCGTCGGCCCTCTTCGTCCTTGCCGCGAACGTCCCCGTGCCGTGAGCACGCCCGCTCCCGTCGGCCGTCCGTCGAGGGCAGGGCCGACCGGGCGCAGCGACGACCCCGGCGGGGAGCGGTCCGCAATCGCGGGAGCGACGCTATCAAGCACGCCGCCCTCGTACGCACCCCGCCGAAAGGCCGTCCGGGCAACCCCTGCCCCGGGTTCTCAGCCCGACGGGACGGTACGCAGTGCCCGTACGCCCGGAGCGGTCAATGTTCCGACGTTCAGCCGGCCCTTGTCCGCGGAGGACGCCGCGGAGTCCGCGCCCACCGGGTCGGAGCTCTGCCGGCCCGGCGTGCGGAAACACGCTTCACCCCGGCACTTCGGTCCGCTCCCACCACTCGTAGACGGGCAACTGGCCCTCGGCGGTCTCCTGGTGGCGTGTTGTCGCCCGGAAGTGCTCGTATCCACCACGGAACGGGATCTTGAGGTCGTCCCCCGGCGTGGTGAGGGAAACGATCCGCTCAGGTAGATCGTCGGGGCCGCCTTCAATGACTGCTTTCATCGCGTTGGTCATGGCGAAAGTCTCCCCGGAGGGTGGTCCGGCTTCTTCGTGACGCGCCGGAAGGCCGTGCCCGCCGTTGGCGCACCTGTGGGAGGCGAAGGGGAGGTGCCTGCCGTGCACGATTCCGACGGCCGTGGAGCCTCGTGTCTGACCTGCGGAGGTATTACCAAACAGTGACCGGACCGCCCGTACCGGTGCGCCGATCGTTGCCATCATACGAGGGGGAAATCTGATCGAATGACGCGAGGACCAGACGTGGGCGACGAAATCTACTTCAGCAACAACTACAGCGACCTGTCGCAGCAGCACGGTACCGGTGCCGGTTTCCAGTTCGAGTTCAGGTGCTCGCGATGTTCGGACACCTGGCGCTCGCCGTTCGAGCCGTTCAGATCGGGGCAGGCGGCAAGCTGGATAGGCAAGGGGGCCAATGCCGCCTGGAGCCTGCTGGGCGGCAGCGCCGGCACCATCGGCAACGCGGCCGACGGGCTGGCCGGTGCCACCTGGGGCGGTGCCAGGGACACCGCGTTCCGGCGTGCGATCGACAACGCACAGGGACACTTCAACCGCTGCCCCCGCTGCACCTCGTACGTCTGCGGGCGGTGCTGGAACATCGAGCAGGGTCTCTGTCTGCAGTGCGCCCCCGACACCGCCGCCGAGGCGGAGGCGGCCCGTCGGCGCGGGATGAACGACTTCGTGGCGGACCGGGCCTACGCCGCCGGGCAGACCGCCGGGCAGAGCTACGACGTGAGCGCGCCCCGGCAGCTGGTCTGCCCGCAGTGCCGTACGGAGACCCATGGTGGCGCGTTCTGCCCGGGGTGCGGTCATCGCCTCGCCCAGAGCCCGCAGTGTGCTTCCTGCAGCGCGACCGTTCCGCAGGGAGCCGCGTTCTGCCCGGGGTGCGGTTCGAGGCAGTAGGAGCCTGGCCACCGGGCGTCGCACCGGGCACGTGCGGCGCCCGGCCCGGTCGATACCGCGTCCGTTGCGGCTGGGGTCGGGGTTTCGGCGGGCCGCGAGGAAACAACTCGGCGGCTCCCTCACGTGGGTGAGGGCGCAACTCGACTGATTCCGGGGGTACTTGTTCTCGATGGCGGCGCATGAGGGCCGTGCGACTGCAGAAGCCGGGGCCCGGGTCGTGCCGGTGCCGCGGACGCGGACCGGGACCCCGGAACCGTGCTCCGTGATGGTTCACCCGGGTGGTCATCGGGGCGGGAGCGCCCGGGGCGGGTAGACAGAAGGTCTGTGCCACCCCTCCGTATCCCGTATCCGTCCCTATGAGGAGCCGCCGTGAAATTCGGGGTCTCGACCTTCCTTACCGACCAGGGCATCGGGCCGGCCGCGCTCGGGACCGCCCTTGAGGAACGTGCGTTCGACTCGCTGTTCATCGCCGAGCACAGCCATGTACCGGCGAGCCGTCAGACGCCCTACCCGGGCGGTGGCGAACTTCCGGAGATGTACTACCGCACCCTTGATCCCTTCGTCGCCCTGACCGCGGCCGGTGTCGTGACGGAGCGACTGCTGCTGGGCACCGGCATCGCACTGATCCCGCAGCGCGACCCGATCATCACGGCGAAGGAGGTGGCCTCGCTCGACCTGGTCTCCGGCGGCCGCGTGATCCTCGGCGTCGGTGTCGGCTGGAACCGTGAGGAGATGCGGAACCACGGCACCGATCCCGCCACCCGCGGCCGGCTCACCGACGAGCGGCTGCGTGCCATGCGAGAGCTGTGGACGGCCGAGAAGGCCGAGTTCCACGGCGAGTTCGTGGATTTCGATCCGGTCTTCGCCTGGCCCAAGCCCGTGCAACGCCCCCATCCGCCGATCTATGTCGGCGGCGGCGAGGGCGCGTTCCCTCGGGTCGCGCGGCTCGGAGACGCGTGGCTGGCCAACAGCATGTCGCCGCAGGAGCTCGGTCCCCGGATCGAGCGGCTGCGCGCCCTGGCCGACCGGGAGGTGCCGGTGACGGTGTACGCGGCGCCTGACGATCCCCGGCAGATCGACGGCTACCTCGCGCTGGGGGTGGAGCGGCTGCTGTTCTACGTACCGACGCTGCCCGAACGGGAGACGCTGGAATACCTGGACGGGCTGGTCGCCGTAGCCGCCCGGTACCGCTGAGGTGCCGGAAGCAGGTGTGTCCCGGCACCGCGCGACCGGCCCGGAGATCCGTGCCCGCGGCGTCGCCCGCGTTCGTCGCCTCCACCGCGGGCGTCGTGAGGCCTGCCGGCAGGGGCCGCGATGCCCGCTCTGACGAGTGCCGAGGCACGGGAGCGGTTCGCCGCCGCGCGCGTCGCCCATCTGGCGACGGTCGACACGGCGGCCCGCCCGCACCTGGTGCCGGTGGTGTTCGCCGTGGACGGCGACACGGTGGTGCTGGCCGTGGACCACAAACCGAAGCGGACGACACGGCTGAAACGCCTGGCCAACATGGCCGCCAACCCCTCGGTCTGCCTGCTCGCGGACCACTACGAGGAGGACTGGGGCCGACTGTGGTGGGTCCGGGTCGATGGCTGGGCCCGTGTGCTTTTGCCACCGGACCGGTCCCCGCAGGCGGTTCGCCGCATCGGGCTGCTCACGGCGAAGTACCACCAGTACGCCGACCGGCCCCCCGGCGGACCGGTGGTCGAGGTGACGGCCCTGCGCTGGAGCGGCTGGCGTGCGTCGTGACGCCATGAGGCCGCACCCCCACCTGCGCCCGGCGGGCTGTTCCGCGACCCGGTCGAGCGCGCGGTCGGTGGTCTCCAGCAGGCGCCGGGCCACTTCGATGCGGGCCGCTTCGGCGTAGGTGCCGGGACTGGTACCAGCGGTCCCACCGGTGAGGAATACCGAAGGCCGGGCGGCCCGGACGCCGGGCGCTCGGTCCGCGCGGAGCCGATCGCGGGTGTCCTTCGTGAAGCCCGACCGTGCGGTGTTCGTCTGGACGTCGCCCAAGTGTTGCTCATCATCCGTAAGTTGCCGCGTGTGGGGAGCGGCGACGGATGGGGTGAGGGCGGTTGGACGGCTCGGACGCGGGTACGGGACCGGGGGCCGTGGTTGCGCGCGGGGTGGGGAAGCGGTTCGGGAGGACGGTCGCTCTGGAGCGAGTCGATCTGACCGTCCGGGGCGGGGGAGTCCATGGGCTGCTCGGGCCCAACGGGGCCGGGAAGACGACGTTTCTGCGGATGGTGCTCGGGCTCGTGCGGCCCGACGAGGGTGAACTCGGTGTGCTGGGGCGCGAAGTGCGGCGGGCCGGGCGCGGGGGTGTCGAAGGACTGGCCGGGTTCGTCGAGAGTCCGCGGTTCTATCCGTACCTGTCCGCCGAGCGGAACCTGTCGCTGCTGGCCGCCTACGACGGCATCGGGGCCGATGAGGCCGCCGTGGACGAGGCGTTGGAACGCGTGGACCTGGGTGGTGCGGCACGGCGGAAGGTCGGTGGATTCTCGTTCGGGATGCGACAGCGGCTCGGGATCGCGGCCGCGTTGTTGCGCCGGCCCCGGCTTCTGGTGCTCGACGAACCCGCCAACGGGCTGGACCCGGCCGGGGTGCGCGACATGCGGGCCCTGGTGCGGGAGTTCGGCCGGGACGGGCTCACCGTGCTGCTGAGCAGCCACAACATGGCCGAGGTCGAGCAACTCTGCGACACCGTCACGATCATGAACCGTGGACGGATCGTGTACACCGGGGGACTGGACGAACTCCGCGTCCGTGCCCCGGACCCCGCGCACCGGCTGCTGACCGGCGACGACCGTGCGGCCGTGAAGGTCGGGGCGGACGTGAAAGGGCTTTCGGTCGAGGACGAGGGGGCTGCCGGGCTCGCCGTGCGGGCGCGGCGCGAGGCGCTCGACCGGTTCGTGCTGGAACTGGGGCGCGCCGGCATCCCCGTACGGGAACTGCGGCTGGAGACCACCTCCTTGGAACAGCAGTTCCTCCGCCTGACCGAGGAGGCCTCGGACCGATGAGTGATGTGACATATGACAGCCCGGCCGAAACGACCGGAGCAGTGCGGAGCGCAGCCCGTCCGCGGGGCGGAGCCCGTCCGCCGACGGACACAACTGGCTGACCCAGGCCGACAACAACGACTACATCGAGCACGAATTCGGTGCTTGGTACCGCAGTTACCCCTCGCTCGGCAACGACGCCCTCGCCTACCAGCGCAGCGGATTCCTCTGGAACACCGTGGAACGGGCCGGCAAGACCGTCGACAACTTCAGCGAGTACGCGGGCAACATCGCCCTCCCGGCGACCGGCGCGCCGACCTGGGCGCAGTGGTACCACGACTCCCAGGTGCTGGAGGGCAAGGCGACCGGGGAACTCAACACCCCCATCGGGGCGTACCCGTCGACCTCCGACGTCCCCTCCGTCAACAGGATCAACCACCCGGAGTACCCGACGTTCGACACCGACATCCCCGACCAGTACCGGGTCGACATCTGGCAGCGGTACTTCAAGGACTACGAGAAGAAGGGCAAGCTGCCGAACTTCACCATGATGGCGCTGCCGCAGGACCACACCAACGGCACCAGCGGCATCGACCCGTACCCGACCGCCATGGTCGCCGACAACGACCTCGCCGTCGGCAGGGTCGTCGACACGATCTCGCACAGCAAGTTCTGGAAGGACGCGGCGATCTTCGTCGTCCAGGACGACTCGCAGGCCGGTGTCGACCACGTCGACGGACACCGCGCGCCGCTCTGGGTGATCAGCCCCTACGCCAAGCGCGGCCGCCTCCACCGGATGGGCCAAGCCGTACCCGGGCGACAGCCGCGTCCTGGCGCCCAATGAGGTGCCGGGCCGCGACAACCCGCCGCCGGAGCTCGGCGACTGAGCACGAGGAGGTGCAAGGGCCGGTCGCCCGTTCGGGGCGGCCGGCCCTTGCGGCCGTGCCGTACGGAGAGGAACCCGTATGGAGGAACCGGGCATGAAGCACAGCTGCGGGCGCGCTTAAGAAAACCTCGATGGACCTGTGGCGCGGGGTGCGGCAGATTTCTCGGTGACGGCAGAGGATGGTGCGCGGCAGCCGATCGACGCGCGCTGCCATGCCGTCCCTTTCATTCCTCCCCGGGCCGCAGGCTTCCCCAAGGCTGCCCCCGGCCCGGGGTACACCACGCCGTACAGCGCAGGGAGCCGCAGCCGTGAAGGCACTCGTGAAGCAGAAGGCCGAGCCGGGACTCTGGCTGATGGACGTGCCCGAGCCGGAGATCGGCCCCTCGGACGTACTGATCAAGGTGCTCCGCACCGGCATCTGCGGCACCGATCTGCACATCCGGAACTACGACCGCTGGGCCCAGCAGGCGGTACGCACCCCGCTCGTGCTCGGGCACGAGTTCGTCGGCGAGGTCGCGGAGACCGGCGCCGACGTCGTCGACATCAACGTCGGCGACCTGGTCAGCGGCGAGGGACACCTGGTCTGCGGGAAGTGCCGCAACTGCCTGGCCGGACGCCGTCACCTGTGCCGTTCCACGCTCGGGCTCGGCGTCGGCCGGGACGGGGCGTTCGCCGAGTACGTCGCCCTGCCCGCGTCCAACGTCTGGGTGCATCGGGTCCCCGTCGACCTCGACGTCGCCGCGATCTTCGACCCGTTCGGCAACGCCGTGCACACCGCGCTGTCCTTCCCGCTGGTCGGCGAGGACGTACTGATCACCGGCGCCGGACCGATCGGCATCATGGCCGCCGCCGTCGCGCGGCACGCGGGCGCCCGTAACGTCGTCATCACCGACGTCAGCGAGGCCCGGCTGGAACTGGCCCGGAAGCTCGGCGTCAGCCTCGCTCTCAACGTCAGCGAGGAGACCATCTACGACGGACAGAAGCGCCTCGGACTGCGCGAGGGCTTCGACATCGGCCTGGAGATGTCCGGGCGGCCCGAGGCGATGCGTCACATGATCGAGAACATGACGCACGGCGGCCGGATCGCCATGCTCGGGCTTCCGTCCGAGGAGTTCCCCGTCGACTGGTCCCGCATCGTCACCTCGATGATCACCATCAAGGGCATCTACGGACGCGAGATGTACGAGACCTGGTACGCCATGTCGGTACTGCTGGAGGGCGGTCTCGACCTCGCCCCCGTGATCACCGGCCGGTACGGCTACCGCGACTTCGAAGCGGCCTTCGACGACGCGGCGAGCGGCCGCGGCGGCAAGGTCATCCTCGACTGGACCTCCTGACCTCCGACCGCCTCCGTACTCAGCTGGGAGACACCCTCATGTTCGAATCCGTCCGCGACGACATGCGCACCACCCTCGACGAGATCCAGGCCGCCGGACTCCACAAGCCCGAGCGTGTGATCGGCACCCCGCAGTCCGCGAGCGTCGCCGTCACCGCGGGCGGCCGTCCCGGTGAGGTGCTCAACTTCTGCGCCAACAACTACCTGGGCCTCGCCGACCACCCCGAGGTGATCTCAGCCGCCCACGAGGCCCTGGACCGCTGGGGCTACGGCATGGCCTCGGTCCGCTTCATCTGCGGCACCCAGGAGGTCCACAAGGAGCTGGAGCAGCGGCTCTCCACGTTCCTCGGACAGGAGGACACGATCCTCTACTCCTCCTGCTTCGACGCCAACGGCGGTGTCTTCGAGACCGTTCTCGGCCCCGAGGACGCGGTCATCTCCGACGCCCTCAACCACGCCTCCATCATCGACGGCATCCGCCTCTCCAAGGCCAAGCGCTTCCGCTACGCCAACCGCGACATGGCCGACCTGGAGACGCAGCTCAAGGAGGCGTCCGGGGCCCGGCGCCGGCTCGTCGTCACCGACGGCGTCTTCTCCATGGACGGCTACGTCGCACCGCTGCGCGAGATCTGCGACCTGGCCGAGCGCTACGACGCCATGGTCATGGTCGACGACTCGCACGCCGTCGGCTTCGTCGGCCCCGGCGGACGCGGAACGCCCGAGCTGCACGACGTGATGGACCGCGTCGACATCATCACCGGCACCCTCGGCAAGGCGCTCGGCGGTGCGTCCGGCGGCTACGTGGCGGCCCGCGCCGAGATCGTCGCGCTGCTGCGCCAGCGCTCCCGCCCGTACCTCTTCTCCAACTCGCTCGCCCCGGTCATCGCGGCGGCCTCGCTCAAGGTCCTCGACCTGCTGGAGGCCGCAGGCGACCTGCGCGAGCAGCTCAATGCCAACACCGCGCTCTTCCGTACCCGGATGACCGAGGAAGGCTTCGACATCCTGCCCGGCGACCACGCCATCGCCCCTGTCATGATCGGGGACGCGGCGAAGGCAGGCCGGATGGCGGAGCTGCTCCTGGAGCGCGGTGTGTACGTGATCGGGTTCTCGTACCCGGTGGTTCCGCAGGGCGCGGCCCGGATCCGCGTCCAGCTCTCCGCCGCGCACTCCACGGCGGATGTGAACCGGGCCGTGGACGCGTTCGTCGACGCGCGCGCCGCACTGGGGGAGTAGGGGCATCGCGGGCGGGGCGCCGTACGGTGCCCCGCCCGCGCTCTTGTCCTCAGGCCTTGTCCCCCAGGTCTTGTCCTCAGTCCTTGTCCGGGAGCCTCACCCGGACGGCCGGGTTCCCTCCGTGACCTGGGACAATGGGGCACATGATCGATGCACGACGGCTGCGCATTCTCCGTGCGGTGGCTGACCACCGCACGGTGACCGCCGCAGCCGCCGCGCTGTATCTCACCCCCTCCGCGGTCTCCCAGCAGCTCGCCGCGCTGGAGCAGGAGACCGGGCACCGACTGGTCGAACGCAACGCGCGCGGCGCCCGGCTCACCCCCGCCGGGGAGATCCTGCTGACCCACGCCAACGCGGTCCTCGCCCAGCTGGAACGGGCCGAGGCTGAGCTCGCCGCGTACGACGCGGGAGATGCCGGAACGGTCACGGTCGCCGCGTTCGCCACCGGCATCGGCCTGGTGCTCGCCCCCGCGATCGCCGAACTGACGCTCACCGCGCCCGGCATCCGGGTCCGTGTCCAGGACGCCGAGGGCGATGCGAGTGTGCCGATGGTGCTGGACCGGCAGGTCGATGTCGCGGTCGCCGTCGAGTACCGGGGTGCGCCGGGCGAGGACGACCGGCGGCTGACCCGGGTGCCGCTGTACTCGGAGCCGTTCGACGCGGTGCTGCCGGTGGGGCACCGGCTGGCGGATCAGGAGCAGGTGGCGATCGCCGACCTGGAGAAGGACCCGTGGATCGGCCCGTACCCCGGCAACCCCTGCCATGACGTGGTGGTCCTGTCCTGCGAGTTCGCCGGGTTCCAGCCGAGGCTGGAGCACTCCTCGGACGACTTCCGCGCCGTGGTCGCACTGGCCGGGGCGGGTGCCGGGGTGGCGCTGGTGCCTCGGTCGGCGTTGCAGGGGATGGAGCTGACGGGGGTGGTGGTGCGCCCGGTGGAGGGCAGCGCCCCCACTCGCCGGGTCTTCGCCGCGGTGCGGCACGGGGCGGAGGGTCATCCGTTGATCGCACCGGTGCTGGACGCGTTGGCCGCGGCGGCGGTTCGGGAGGGCGCCCTGCTCCTGCCGGTTTCGCCGTGACGCGCGACGGCTGCCCGCCGTGATCCGTGGTCGATGCGCGAGGGATCCCGGCAGGCCGCTGACGGGCGGCGAGTCCGTTCCGCAGCGCACCGGCCCTTCTCACCCACCGACGCCCGGTCCTGAACGGGACCGTTCAGGACCGGGCGCTCGGCCGTGTCCGGCGACGCGGTCCCTGGTCACTCCCGGCGCTTGAGGACGAACCGGCCGCCGGACGAGCCCGGCCACATCGTCCCCGCACCCGCCGCCAGCGCCACGGCCAGCACCAGCACCCCGTACCGCTCCGGCGGCAGATACGGCGTCGTACCGGCCGTCGACACCGCGAACGCCACCAGAGGGATCGCCGCGACCAGCGTGCCGATCGCCAGGCCCGTCACCGCCACCAGCCCCGTCTCCAGGACCAGCATCCGCCTCACCTGGCGGCGGCCCGCGCCGACCATGCGCAGCAGATGGAACTCGGGGCGGCGGCCCATCGTGATCAGGGACAGCGTGCTGATCACCGCGAGCAGCGCGAAGCCGCCTATCACCCCCACACCGATGACGATCATGGCGTTGTCGGCGTCCGACGTCGGCGGGGCGATCCGTACGTCGTCGGCCGTGGCGGGGCGGACCCGCACACCCGTGTACGGGGCGAGCGCGTGCCGTACCGCCGAGGCCGACGCCGCCCCGCCCTTCGCCGAGCGGATCAGGATCCGCTGGTCGTTCGGGGCCGAGACATGCCCGGCCAGGGCCTCGCGCGGCAGCATGAACTCGCCCAGTCCCAGGGATCGTTCGTAGAGTGCCACCACGCGGAGCCGTTCCTCCGTACCGTCGCCGAGACGGAGTTTCACGGTGTCCCCGGTGCCGAGGCCGAGATCGGCGGCCCGGTCCTTGCCGACCGCGACCGTGCCCCGGCCGGTGAGGCCGGTCAGATCACCGGCGGTGACGTGCGGATCGAGCGTGCCGGACAGCTGATCCGCCGTCACCCCCAGCACCGGGAACCGGTCGAGCTTCGGATCACCCATCTCGCGATGCGCGAGGACGACGTCGGAGCGCAGCACACCGGTCGCCGCCGTCACCCCGGGAGCCTCGCGCACCGCCTGCGCGGCGCCGGCCGGCAGTCCGGCGGCCGGGCCCGTCACCACCAGGTCCGCCCGGAGCGCCGCGACGGCCTGCCGGTCGGCGGCCCGCTCCAGCGTCGAGCCGGCCGCCAGCTGCACGCAGACGAACGCCACGACCAGCACGATCGGGGTGATCGCCGCGCCGAGCCGCCGATGGTGCGCGGCGGCGGAGTTGGCGGCGAGGAACCCGGAGATCCGGCCCGCACGCCGTATCGGTGCACCGAGCACGCGCATGGCGATCCGGGCGATCCACGGACCGAGCAGCGCCACCGCGATGATCAGCGAGGTCGCCGCACCCGAGGCGGCCACCGCGGCGGCCTGCCCGCCCTGCGCCGTCGCCGCACCCGCCGAACCGACACCCGCGAGGGCCAGCACCGCTCCGCAGAGCGTACGCAGTCGGCCCGGTTCGCCCGGCTCGGGCGCGTGGGCCGCTCCCAGCGCCGCGGCGGGCCGCAGCCGGGTGATCGACCGGGCCGCGAGCATCGACACCGGACGGGCCGCCGACGCGACGAGCAGCGCGCCCGTGGCACCCGCGGCGAACGGCAGCCACACCGGCACGGGCAGTGGCAGCGGATCCGTGGTCAGCAGGGACCGCATCAGCAGCCCCAGCGGTACGGACCCGATTGCGCCCAGCACCGCGGCGGCGCCGGCCACCCGGCTCACCTCGCGGCCGACGGCCGACCGGAGCTGCCGGGGAGTCGCCCCGACCGCGCGCAGCAGGGCCAGTTCGCCGGAGCGCTGGTGGACCGCCTGGGAGAGGGCGGTGGCGATCACCAGGAGCGCGACCATGAGGACCGTTCCCGCGACGGAGGCGAGCAGCGGCAGGAGATCGCCCCGGGTGCCGAGCGCGTCGATGTACTCGGCCTGTCCGCGCTTCGCGCCGGTGAGGACCAGGACCTCGCGGTCGCCGCGCACATGGTCGGGCAGCGCGGCGTCCAGTGACGCCCGCAGTGCGTCGGCCGGGACGCCCTTCTCGGCGACGATGCCGATGGCGTCGACCGTTCCCGGGTGCCCGGCCAGGGCGGTCAGCCGCTGCTCCGTGAAGAAGACGGCCGGGGCGGCGCCCCGACGACCGGTTGCCGCGACGCCGCTGACGGTGTATGGGCGGGGCGTACCGTCGACCTGCAATGTCACATGGCTGCCGAGGTCGCCCCCGACGGCGGCCGCCAGCGCGCGGTCGATGACCACCTCGGTGGACGTGCGCGGTGCGTGTCCGGCCGTCAGCCGGTACGGGGTGAGCACGGCGGAATCCCAGGAACGGCCGACGGCCGAAGCCGCACCGACCCCCGGCTCCCCGCCGGTCCCGCCGCCCACGGCCACCGGGACGGAATCGTCCGTGACGGCCTTCGCGACCCCGTCGGCGGCAGCCGCCTTCGCCACCGCGGAGCGGTCGAGACGGACCCGTTCCGGCAGATACGTCCTCGCGGTCTGCGGCTCGCTGCCCCACGGCTTCGCCGTGTACGTCACCTGCTGGTCGGCCGCCACCACCGCGTCGGCTCCGGCGTGGCGTTCCACCGGCGGCTGCGCCAGCAGCAGCGAACCGAGGACGAAGGCGAACGCGCCGATCAGTGCGGCCGCGGCCGTCGTCGCCGCGAACACCGCGGCCCAGACCCGGCGTTGGGCCTTCAGCGAACGCCGGGCGAGGAACGCCGACGCCCGCCGCATCCCGGATCGCGCGTCCTTGTGCGGCTTCTGCGTGTCCGTCGGTGTGCCCGTGCTCATCGCAGCCGACCGCCGTCCATCATCAGCACGGTGTCCGCCCAGCTCGCTGCCGTCGGATCATGGGTGACCATGACGACCGTACGGCCGTCGACCCGCACCGCGTCCCGCAGCAGACCGAGCACCAGCGCCGCCGACTCCGGGTCCAGGGAAGCCGTCGGCTCGTCCGCGAAGATCACATCGGGTTCGGTCACCAGGGCTCGTGCCACCGCGACCCGCTGCTGCTGGCCGCCCGAGAGCGTCGCGGGGCCCTGCGCACCGCGACCCGTCAGGCCGACCCGGGCCAGCAGATCCCGGCCGCGGGTCAGTACCCGCTCGTCCGAAGGGTCGGCGCCGGCCAGCACCAGCGGCAGCACGACGTTCTCCTCGATGTTCAGCGAAGGCACCAGATTCAGGGCGTGCGACTGGAAGACGAAACCGATCCGGTCCCGGCGCAGCCGGGTCAGCGCGGCCTCGGACAGCGAGCCGAGATCGGTGCCGCCGACCCGTACGGTCCCCTCGGTCGGGCGGTCCAGGCCCGCCGCGCACTGCAGGAACGTGCTCTTCCCCGATCCCGAGGGGCCCACCACCGCGGTGAAGCTCCCGGCCGGGACCGCGCAGCTCACCGCGTCGAGCGCGACCGCCTCCCGACCGCCACCGCGCCGCCCGTAACGTCGGCTCACCGACTCCAGACTCAGCGCGGTCGTCCGCACCCCCGTGATCGTCTCCACCGTCGATCCCACCGTTCCTTTTCCGACCCATGCCTTCTGACCTGCGTAAACAATAGGAGCGTGGCAGTTTCGGGGCGAGGGTGGGCGCTCCCGGACCGGGGGTGCAGCCAGCTCCACCACAGCCCGGGAGAGGGGGCCACTCCTCAGGCCGGCGCACCCCCGTAACGTGAAGGGTCATGAGCACCCCTCCCGCCCCGCTGACGGTCGCCATCCGGCGTTCGTGGGATGCGTCGCGCTACCTGTTCATCGGTGTCCCGATCGCGCTGCTCGCGTACGTGGGTACGTTCCTGGTGGTGGCGGCCCTGATGTTCGCCGTCGTGCTCATCGGACTGCCGGCCCTGCCCGAGGCCGCCAAGGTGCTGCGCCGGTTCGCGGAGTTCGAGCGCCGCAGGGCGGCAGCGCGGCTCGGTGTTCCGTTCACGCCGACGCCGTACCTCCCCGTGGACGGCGGTGAGCTCTCCGAGCGGGTCCGTTGCGTCCTCACCGACCCGACGGTCTGGCGCGACGCGCTCTGGCTGCCGGTCCAGGCGCTCATGGGCAACGTCCTCGGTTACCTCGCCATGGTGCTGTGGCCGGTCGGGCTGCTCGTGGACGGAGCCGCGCTGCCCGTGGCACATCTGCTGGACCGGCGGTCCGCCGACGAGTACGGCACGCCTGAGCCCGTGCGCCAGGGGTGGGTGCTGCGCTGGCACGCCGTACTCGCCGATCTGTCGGCGACCTGGACCCGGTCCCTGCTCACCCGGTCGCCGTCCACCGCCCTCGCCGACCGGATCGCCCAGCTGACCGAGAGCCGGGCCGGGGCGGTCGAGGCGCACGGTGCCGAACTGCGCCGTATCGAACGGGATCTGCACGACGGCGCCCAGGCCAGGATCGTCGCTCTGTCGATGCGCATCGGCCTCGCCAAACAGCTCCTCGACCGGGACCCGGCCGCCGCCCGCATCCGCCTCGACGAGGCACAGGACGGTGCGGACGAGGCCCTCGCGGAGTTGCGGCACGTGGTGCGCGGCATTCATCCGCCCGTACTGACGGACCGTGGACTGGCCGGGGCGGTAAGGGCATTGGCCGCCGATGCCGGCGTGCCCGTCACCGCGCACCTCGACGGTGTCGAGGACGGGCGGCGGCTCCCGGCCGCGATCGAGGCCGCCGCCTACTTCGTGATCGCCGAGGCCCTCACCAATATCAGCAAGCACAGCGGCGCCACGGCCGCCAGTGTGCGGATCGACCGGACCCCCGCCGCCCTGCGGGTGGTCATCGGCGACGATGGTCACGGCGGCGCGGACGAACGCGCCGGCAGCGGGCTGGTCGGAATCAGGCGACGGATCGCCGCCCTCGACGGCACCACCCGCATCAGCAGCCCCACCGGGGGGCCGACGAACATCGAAGTGGAGCTGCCGTGCGGATCGTGATCGCCGAGGACAACGCGCTGTTGCGCGAGGGCCTGATCCTGCTGCTCACCAGCTCGGGCCATGAAGTGGTGGCCGACGCCGCGACCGGGCCCGAGATCCTGCCGGCCCTGCTGGCACACCGCCCGGACGCCGCAGTGCTCGACGTACGGCTCCCGCCCACCTTCCGCGACGAGGGGCTGCGCGCCGCGATCGCCGCCCGCGCGGAGCTGCCCGACCTGCCGATCCTGGTTCTCTCGCAGTACGTCGAGGAGACGTACGCCGCCGAGCTGCTCGCCCGGGGCGCCCGGGGCGTCGGCTATCTGCTCAAGGACCGGGTGGGCCGGGTCGACCAGTTCCTCCAGGCGCTCGACCGGGTGGCGGGCGGCGGCACGGCGCTCGACCCCGAGGTCGTGACCCAGCTGCTGACCCGCAAGTCGTCGGCCGAACCCCTGCAGAGCCTCACTCCGCGCGAGCGTGAAGTCCTGGAGCTGATGGCGCAGGGCAAGGCGAACGGCACCATCGCCACCGAACTCGTGGTGACGGAACGGGCCGTGAGCAAGCACATCGGCTCGATCTTCGCCAAGCTCGGCCTGGAACCGGACGACGGCACGGTGCACCGGCGGGTGCTCGCGGTACTGGCGTACCTGGAGGGCAGCACGCGCTGAGCGCGTCGGGACCGCTGCCCCACCCGGGCCTCCTCACTCCGGCTGGGGCAGATCCACCCCTCTGCGCGGAAGCCGCGTCGACCGCACCACGACGACACCCGCCATGACATCTGTCGGGCGCGGGGCAGGACAATGCCCGCATGGACATCAGCGACCTCACCGGGCCGACGGCCCGTGCCCGGCGCCTCGCCGTCCCCGGCCACCGCCGCATCCTCGGCATCGCGGGACCGCCCGGGGCCGGGAAGTCCACCCTGGCCGCGCGGCTCGTCGAGGCGCTCGGCCCGCTCGCCGTCCTCGTCCCCATGGACGGCTTCCACCTCGCCGGCGCCGAGCTGGAACGGCTGGGCCGGGCCGGGCGCAAGGGCGCCCCCGACACCTTCGACGCCGCCGGGTACACCGCCCTGCTGCGACGCCTGCGCCGACCACAACCGGACACCGTCGTGTACGCCCCCGCCTTCGACCGGGCCCTGGAGGAGCCGATCGCCGGGGCCGTGCCCGTTCCCCCGGACATCCCGCTCGTCGTCACCGAGGGCAACTACCTCCTGCATGACGAGGGCGCCTGGGCATCCGTGCGCGGGCTGCTGGACGAGGTGTGGTTCCTGGAACTCGAACCGGCCCTGCGGGTACGCCGGCTCGTCGACCGGCATGTGCGGTTCGGCAAGCCGCGGCCCCGCGCGGAGCGCTGGGTGGCCGAGTCCGACGAGCCGAACGCGCGCCTGGTCGAGCGGGGGCGTTCGCGCGCCGACCTCGTGGTGCGGGCGCGGCCGGAAACCTGATTCCCGCTCGCGCGGAGAGGTGCGCACGGGCAGGATGCTGTGTGCCGTGTCGCGCCCCCAGGAGGTTCCGCATGTCCAGCCCCGACCAGCCCGTACCGTTCACCGCCGACGACTACCGGGCCCGGATGGCGCGTGCCGCCGAGAGCGCCGCCGAGGCAGGGCTCGCGGGAGTGCTGGTCGCTCCCGGACCCGACCTCGTTCATCTCACCGGCTACCAGCCCGTGAACACCGAACGCCTCACCGTTCTCGTCCTCAGGGCCGGCCAGGACCCCGTCCTCGTCGTCCCGACCCTGGAGGCCCCGGACGCCGAGAAGGCCGTCGGCGCACCGGCCCTCACCTTCCGGGACTGGACCGACGGCAAGGACCCGTACTCCGTCACCGCCCCGCTGCTCGACGGCCGGGGCCGGTTCGCGGTCAGTGACAACGCCTGGGCGATGCATCTGCTCGGACTGCAGCGGACGCTCCCGGACACCTCGTACGTCTCCCTCACCGACGCCCTGCCGATGCTGCGCGCGGTGAAGGACGCCGCCGAGCTGGAGCTGCTCGCGGCCGCCGGAGCCGCCGCCGACGCCACGTACGGCGAGATCCTCAAGGTCCGCTTCGCCGGCCGCAAGGAGACCGACATCGCCGCCGAACTGGCCTCCCTGCTGAAGCGGTTCGGGCACTCCCAGGTCGACTTCACGGTCGTCGGCTCCGGTCCGAACGGCGCCAATCCGCACCACGAGGCGGGCGACCGCACCATCGAGCGGGGCGACATGGTGGTGCTCGACTTCGGCGGCCTCAAGCACGGCTACGGCTCCGACACCTCCCGTACGGTCCACGTCGGCGAACCGACCGCCGAGGAGCAGCGGGTCCACGACATCGTGCGGGAGGCCCAGGAGGCGGGCTGCGACGCGGTCCGGCCCGGCATCGCCTGCCAGGAGATCGACCGGGCGGCCCGCGCCGTCATCACTGAATTCGGCTACGGCGAACGCTTCATCCACCGCACGGGCCACGGCATCGGCGTCACCACCCACGAGCCGCCGTACATGATCGAGGGCGAGGAACAGCCGCTGGTGCCCGGAATGTGCTTCTCCGTGGAGCCGGGCATCTATCTGCCGGGCCGGTTCGGTGTCCGGATCGAGGACATCGTGACCGTGACCGAGGACGGCGGCCGACGCCTCAACAGCACCGCCCGCGAACTGGCGATCGTCGAGTAGCGGGACGGGGCGCCGAGCGGGGCGCCCCGCACGGTCCGCCGGTCGGCACGGGCGCCCGGTGCCTCAGTCGTCGGCCAGCACCACGCACGACTCCGGCGGCAGATGCAGCAGCCCGTCGCCGCCGGGCGCCTGCAGCGGTTCCCAAGCGGCCACCACCCTGACTCCGGCTCCCCGGCGCCGGCCACCGCCCAGCGCGATCGTGGCCGGCTTCTCGTCGAGATTGACCGCGATCCGCAGATCGCCCCTGCGGTACGCCAGCCAGCGCGCCTGCTCGTCGTGGGCGGTGCGCACCGACGCCAGATCCGGGTCGGAGAGGTCGGGCAGCGTGCGGCGCAGGGCGATCAGCTCGCGGTACCAGGCGTGCAGCCGGGCGTGCGGCTCCCGCGCCGGTTCGCTCCAGTCCAGGCAGGAGCGGCTCCGGGTGGCAGGGTCCTGCGGGTCCGGGATGTCGTCAGCCGTCCAGCCGTGGGCGGCGAACTCACGCCGCCTGCCGCTCCGGACCGCCTCGGCGAGTGCCGGATCGGTGTGGTCGGTGAAGAACTGCCAGGGGGTACGGGCGCCCCACTCCTCGCCCATGAACAGCATTGGGGTGAACGGCCCGGTCAGTACGAGGGCCGCGGCGCAGGCCAGCAGGCCGGGGGAGAGCGTGGCCGAGAGCCGGTCGCCCAGTGCCCGGTTGCCGATCTGGTCGTGGGTCTGGGCATAGCCGACGAAGCGGTGGGCCGGGGTGCGGGCGATGTCGACGGGACGGCCGTGGGTACGGCCGCGGAAACTGGAGTACGTGCCGTTGTGGAAGAACGCGCTCGTCACGGTCTTGGCGACGGCGGCCAGCGGGGCGGCGGCGAAGTCCGCGTAGTAACCCTGCGACTCTCCCGTCAGCGCGGTGTGCAGGGCGTGATGGAAGTCGTCGTTCCACTGGGCGTGCAGTCCGATGCCGCCCGATTCGCGTGGTGCGGTCGTCCGCGGGTCGCAGAGGTCGGACTCGGCGATCAGCGACAGCGGCCGGCCGAGTTCGGCTGCGAGCGCGTCGGTCGCCGTGGACAGTTCCTCCAGGAAGGTCAGCGCCCGAGTGTCGGCCAGGGCGTGGACCGCGTCCAGCCGCAGCCCGTCGAGCCGGTAGTCCCGCAGCCAGGCGAGCGCGCTGCCCAGCAGATACGCCCGCACCTCGTCCGAACCAGGGGCGTCGAGGTTGACCGCCGCACCCCACGGGGTGCGATGGGTGTCGGTGAAGTACGGGCCGAAGGCCGGAAGGTGATTGCCGGACGGGCCGAGGTGATTGTGGACCACGTCAAGGAGGACCGCGAGCCCGAGACCGTGCGCCGTGTCGACGAAGCGCTTGAGCCCTTCCGGACCGCCGTACGGCTCGTGCACGGCCCAGGGCGACACCCCCTCGTATCCCCAGCCGTGCGTGCCGGGAAAGGGGCAGACAGGCATCAGGGACACATGGGTGATGCCCAGTTCGGCGAGGTGACCGAGGCGGGCCGCCGCGGCGTCGAAGGTGCCCTCGGCGGTGTACGTACCGATGTGCAGCTCGTACAGGACGGCGCTGGGCAGCCCGCGGCCCGCCCAGCCGTTGCGCCAGTCGTACGCCGAGTGGTCGACGACGGCGCTCTCGCCGTCCGGCCCGTCCGGCTGGCGGCGCGAGCGCGGATCGGGCAGCACGGGCCCGCCGCTCGCGCCGTCGGTGCCGGAGTTCAGGACGAAGCCGTAGCGGTCCCCGTCGGACGCCTCCGCCTCCACCGTCCACCAGCCGTCCCGCAGCGGATCACGCCCCATCGCCCGCGGCTCACCCCCCAGCCGCAGCCCGACCGAGTCCGCCTCCGGTGCCCATACCTCGAACAGCATGCAACGCTCCTCGTCTCCTCGCCCCCGTGCCCCATGGTCGGCAGTAGCCGCGGCAGCTGCCTCACGACACTGGATCGAGCCCGTTACTGGCGATTAAGGTCTGGTTCTGATCATTGCCCCGCCAGGTTCTGCTCAATACGCACTCCCTCTTACGGCTGTGGAGGCCGCGATGAATGTGCCGCCGTCGAATGCGCCGTCGTGGGACATGCCGGCGTTCCCGCCCGGATTCCTCTGGGGAGCATCCGCCTCCGCCTTCCAGACCGAAGGGGCGTGGGACACCGACGGCAAGGGGCCCTCCGGCTGGGACGCCTTCGCCGCACAGCCCGGACGGATCAAGGACGGCACCGACACCACCCGGGGGACCGGCTTCCACCAGCACTACCGCGAGGACGTCGCCCTCCTGGCAGGACTCGGCGCCGACGCCTTCCGGTTCTCCATCAGCTGGCCGCGGGTGGTGCCCGGCGGCAGCGGACCGGTCAACCCACAGGGGCTCGACTTCTACGACCGGCTCGTCGACGAGCTCTGCGCCCACGGCATCACCCCGGCCCCCACGCTCTACCACTGGGACACCCCGCTGCCGCTGGACGAGGCGGGCGGCTGGCTCAACCGGGACACGGCCTACCGCTTCGCCGAGTACGCGGGCATCGTCGCCGAGCGCCTCGCCGACCGCGTACCGATGTGGATCACCCTCAACGAACCGGCCGAAGTGACGATGCTCGGCTACGCCCTGGGCGAGCACGCGCCGGGCCGCACCCTCCTCTTCGACGCCCTTCCCGCCGCCCATCACCAGCTCCTCGCCCACGGCCTGGCCGTCCGCGCCCTGCGCGGCGCGGGCGCGGACAACATCGGCATCGCCGTCTCGCACACCCCCGTCTGGACCGCCGGGGACGCCGACGAGGACCGCTTCGGCGCGGAGCTGTACGACACGATCACCAACTGGCTGTTCGCCGATCCGATCCTCACCGGGCGCTACCCCGACGAGAACTTCGCCGCGCTGATGCCCGGCCCGGTCGAGGACGACCTGGCGACCATCTCCACCCCGCTCGACTGGTACGGGGTCAACTACTACAACCCCACCCTCGTCGGCGCTCCCGACGCGGAGGCCCTGGGATCCTTCTCCGGCTTCGAGATGCCCGCCGGACTCCCCTTCGGCATCCGCGAGATAGAAGGCTACGAGAAGACCGACTTCGGCTGGCCGGTCGTCCCCGACGGCCTGCGCGAAACCCTCGTCCAGCTCCGCGACCGCTTCGGCGAGCGGCTTTTGCCGATCTACATCACCGAGAACGGCTGCGCCGTCGACGAGCCCGCCCGGGACACCCGACGCATCGCCTACCTCGAAGGACATCTGAAGTCCCTGCGCACGGCCATCGACGCGGGCGTCGACGTCCGCGGCTACTTCACCTGGTCCCTCACCGACAACGTCGAATGGATCGAAGGGGCCGGCAAGCGGTTCGGCCTCGTCCACATCGACTACGAGACACTGCGCCGGACCCCGAAGGACTCGTACGCCTGGTACCGCGATCTGATCCGAGCGCAGAAATCCGGCACCGGCGGCTCAGCCCACTGACCTGATGCGGGCTCGACCGGGTCGCGCGTCAGCAGGACGAACGGCAGCGCGCACAGCACCACGAGCCCCGCCGGCACCACAGAGCCCGGACCGGTTCCGGTCACGCCCAGGATCCACGGGTGCCTGCGGCCGAACCGTCCGGCCGTACGGTCCGACAGCGCCCCGGCGACCGGGCCCGGATCTTACGAACGGCCCCCTGTGTGATCAATACTTCGCGCCATGGTTGCTTCATGGTGGTCCCGGGCCCGACTGGGGATCTTTGTGCACTGGACGCCCGCCTCGGTTCCGGGCTGGGCCCCGCCCTACGTTCCGGCGGACGAACTGCCCCTGGCGGGCCGCCGCTCGCCGCTCGGCTGGACGTCGTACGCCGAGTGGTACGAGAACGCGCTCCGTTTCCCCGACAGTCCGGTCTCCGCGCACCACCGCGCGACCTACGGCACCCGCCCGTACACCGCCTTCGGGGGCGACTTCAACGACGCCCTGGACACCTGGGACCCCGCCGCCTGGGCCCGCAGCTTCCGCGCCGCGGGCGCCCGTTACGCCGTTCTCGTCACCAAGCACCACGACGGGTTCTGCCTGTGGCCCTCCGAGATCGAGAACCCGCACCGCGCGGGCTGGCACACCACGCGCGACGTGGTCGGTGAGTTCGCCGAAGCCGTACGGGCCGAGGGGCTCCGCTTCGGCGTGTACTACTCCGGCGGACTCGACTGGACCTTCGACGACCGCCCCATCGGCACCGGCGCGGACACCGTGTCCGCGGTCCCGCGCGGCAACTACCCCGGCTACGCCAACGCCCAGATGCGCGAGCTGATCCGGCGCTACCGCCCCGACATCCTCTGGAACGACATCGCCTGGCCGGCCTCCCGCACCGAGGTGCAACGGCTCGTCGCGTACTACCGCTTCACCGTCCCGCACGGAGTCGTCAACGACCGGCTGTTCCCGTACGCACCGATGTGGCGCGCACTGCAACTCCCCGGCGCCAAAGCCCTGTACGACCGCTGGGAACGCCGCACCATCGCCCAGGGAGAGGGCTTCGTCCCGCGCAAACCCCCCTACTACGACTTCCGCACCCCCGAATTCGCCCGCTACACCGGACCCGACCCGTACGAGATCACCCGCGGCATCGACCACAGTTTCGGCTACAACCGCAACTCCCCGCCCGAGGCGTATCTCGGGCGGGACGCGCTGGACGCGCTGGTGCGGGGGACGGCGGCCGCGGGCGGCAACCTGCTGCTCAATGTGGGGCCGCGCGGCGAGGACGCGACGATCCCCGCCGAGCAGCAGCTCCGCCTGGACTGGCTGGCGGAACTCACCCCGGAACTCACACCATATGGACACGTTCCTGGTTGATGCGATGGCCGGCCCGCGCGAACGCGGCCGCCATCGGCACATTGCCCCGGTCGGTGGCGCCCGCGATGAACGTGGCGCCCTCGGCCGCCAGGAAGCGCGTGCACTCGACGAGCAGGTCGTACCCATAGGCGTGCCCACGCTGCTCGGGTACGACCCCGATGAAGCCGATGCACGGGCCGGACGGGTTGTGGGCGGGCACATGGATGCCGACGAGCTCACCGTCGGGGGTGTGCGCCAGCTGCCACCAGGAGCGCGGTGACGGGCACCAGCGGAAGAAGTCGAGCTCCTCCCGCGCCGCCTGCTCCAGACCGCCGGGACCCTCGACGGCCCGCCGGGCATGCGCGTCCAGTGTGACGGAGTGGACCCGGCGCAGCACGTCGAGGATCACCGCGTCATCCGGCTCCGGGCGGAAGGCCAGCCGGCCGGGCCGCGCGGGCAGGCCGCACTCCGGCGTCCACTCGTAGCGGTACCGCTCGACCAGCGGCTTCATCCCGGCCGCACGGGCGGCGGCGATCCGGGCCTCCGCGGCGTCACGGACGTCGGCCCGCTCCCGCCAGTCGGCCGGCAGGTTCAGCTCGTACTCGGCGTACAGCGGTGCGCGGCGCAGCAGTTCGGTGCCCGCCTCGTCCTCGCCGTCGGCGAAATCGAACCAGTTGAGCAGCATCGGCTCGGTGTCGTCGGGCCCGGCCCACCAGGCGGCCCGAGCCACCACGACACCGTCGCGCAGGGCGATCCAGGTCCACTCGGGCCGGTACTCGCCGCCGTTGAGCAAGGTGACGTACCGATACCCGAAGGCGGCGCGGCCGACGAGATCGCGGCAGCGCAGGGAGTGGAAAAGATGTGCGTCGCTCTCGGTGAGCGCGCGGACGACCAGACCGGTCATGGAAATGTCCTCCGGAAGAAGCGATGCGCTCCCGGTCAGACCGAAACCGGAACCGCCCGGCGAACGGGACGGGAGCGCGGGAATGAAGTGGTACGGGTACGCACTGTTCTCGCCTCCTTCCTCGGTTCTCGGGCGGATCCCCGTCACCGTATCCGGCGGTCCGGCCGGCCGTCCATCCGATTCAGTCCCAGACCATGTCGAAGGCGCGCTCGAAGTTCACATACCCGAGACGTTCGAAGGACTTCGCCATCGGGATGTTGCCGAGGTCGGTGGCGGCCCGGATCCGTTCCACACCGTCCTGCGCGGCCAGCACGCGGGTGCCCTCGGCGAGGAGGTCGTCGATGTAGCCCCGGCCGCGCCGGTCGGGCAGTACGCCGATGTAGGCGATGACCGGGTTGTAGCTGTTGCGTGCCGGGATCACGAACCCGACCGGCTCACCACCGGGAAGTTCCGCGACGCGCCACCACTCCCGCGGTGTCGTGTACCCCGCGAGCTCCTCGTCGTAGTGCTTCTCGGCCGCCTCGCGGGCGCTGAGCCCGCAGGCCAGGTCCGCCCGGCCGTGGGCGTCGAGGGTGCCCTCCATCACCGGGGTCATCAGCGCGAGGAGATCGTCCCGTCCGCCGACCGGACGGAACCGCAGCCGCCCGCTGTCCGCGGGGACCGGCGTACCGGCGCGCCACTCCAGGCGCAGCCGCTCGACCAGCATCCGCGCGCCGGAGCGCTCCATCACCCGGATCCGGGCCTGCACGACGTCACGGGCGGCCGGGTCCTCGCGCCAGTCGGGCGGCACGAACCGTCCGTACTCGGGCCGCGGGGCACCCTCGGGCACGACCGCCGCCGTCGCCTCCTCCAGCAGCCGCAGCCCGGCCTCGCCGCGTTCGGGCTCGGGCACGGTGTCGTCGAGATCGAAGAAGTCCAGCAGCAGGGGCACCGAGCCGTCCCGGCTCCACCAGGCGATCCGCGCCACCACGCGCTCGCCGCGCAACGCCACCCACATCCACTCGGGAAGGCGACGTCCGCTCTCCAGGTCCTCGGCGAGCTCGTCGTCGAGAACGTACGACAACCGGCAAAAGAGCTCCAGTTCCTGCGGGCCCCGGAGCGGACGGACGGTCAGTTCCTGTGGTGCGGGGGACATGTGGGCTCCTCGAAGTGCGTGAAAGGCGTTCCGCCTGTGCCGCGGCCGCCGGCGGGAGACAGTAGCAACGCCCTTTCCGCACCGCCCCGCACTTACGGGCCAGGTGCTCCACGCAGGTCAGGAGCGCGGAAAGCGGGCCCGTTCTGGACACTCCGGGGCGGTCGCCCCGACAATTGGCCGGGTGACGTCCTCCTTCGAGTCCCACACGTATCCCGTGCGGCTGTCCGACGCCCAGCGCGACCGTGTTCTCGGCGTACTCAGAGACGGCGCGGCCCAGGGAATGTTGTCCCACGACACCTTCATGCGACGCATGGAACTGGCGCTCGTCGCCCGGCATCCGGAGGAGCTGGAGGCGCTCACCGCCGACCTGGAGAGCAAGGGCCGCTGGTCGCGGCGGGCACTCAGGGTCGTGAGCAGGGTGTCCGGCTTCCCCGGCCGGGTGCGCCGGGTCTGGCAGACCGAACGGCTCCCGAAGCTCCTGCTCCCGGCTCCCAGCCCGTACCCCCTTCGGATAGGCCGCGATCCGGGCAACGGGCTGCGGCTCAACCACGAGACCGTCTCCCGGCTCCACGCCGAACTCACCGCGCAGGGCGGACACTGGATGCTGCGCGACCTCGGCTCGACCAACGGCACCTGTGTCAACGGACAGCGGGTCATCGGTACGGTCCCGGTCCGCGAGGGGGACCAGGTGAGCTTCGGCCGGATGAGCTTCCGGCTCTCCGTACCCGTCCTCGGACCCCCTGCCTGAGACCGACCGGCAAACGGGGGCCCCGCGACGCCGCGTCCCGTTCACCGGCCGGTCCGAACCCTCCGGGACCCCGGCGGCTGCCGGATCAGGACTGCTGGTGCAGACCACGTCCGGCGAGGGTGAGGAACGCTTCACCGACCGCCTCGGACAGTGTCGGGTGGGCGTGGACATGACGGGCCACATCGGCCGGTTCGGCGTCCCACCCGATGATCAGCTGACTCTCGGCGATCATCTCGGAGACGTGCGGACCGACGAGATGCACACCGAGCACCCGGCCGCCCCGCTCGGCGACGACCTTCACCATGCCGCCCTGTCCGTGCACCATGCCCTTGGCCACGGCCGTCAGCGGCATGGTGTTGACCACGACATCGTGTCCGGCGTCACGGGCCTGCGCCTCGGTCGGGCCCACCGCGGCGGTCTGTGGCGACGAGTAGGTGACCCGCGGGACCGCCGCGTAGTCCACCGCCGGGGAGCGGAGACCGGCCAGGGTCTCGGCGACCGCCAGGCCCTCGGCGAAGGAGGCGTGGGCCAGGCCCGGCGACGGCGGCGGCAGCAGATCCCCCACCACATGGATGCCCGGCACGGACGTTTCGAGACGGGCCCAGTCGGCGGGCGCCACATGGCCGCGGTCGTCGGCGACCAGACCGGCCGCCGCGAGACCGAGCCCGTCGGTCACCGGGGCCCGCCCCACCGCGACGAGCAGCCGCTCGGCCCGCACCGTGCGGGTCTCCCCGCGCGCGGTGCGCACGGTCGCCCGTACCCCGTCGTCCAGTACGGCCACGTCCGACAGCCGTGCCCCCGCCAGCACATCGATGCCGCGCTTCTTCAGACCGCGGGTCAGATGACGCGACACATCGACGTCCTCCAGCGGCACGAGCCGGTCGGCGGCCTCGACCAGGGTCACGTGCGCGCCCATCGACCGGTGGAACGAGGCGTACTCGACCCCGATCGCCCCGCCGCCCAGCACCAGGACGGACCGGGGCAGCTCCGGCGCGAACAGCGCGTCGTCACTGGTGACCACGCGCCGGCCGTCGGCGGTCAGGCCCGGCAGCATGCGTGGCCGCGACCCGGTCGCGAGGACGATGCCGCGGCGTGCCACGACCTCCCCGCGCCCCGTCACGCGGGCGGTGCGAGGACCGGTCAACTCGGCGCTCCCGTGCACCACTTCGACCGCCGCGTGCGCGAGCCGGCCCGTCACGCCCCGGTGGTTGCGTGCCACGATGTCGTCCCGGGTGGCGATCAGCGCCGACCAGTCGACGGCCTCCAGGGTCGCCTTCACACCCCACCGCTCCCGCCCTTCCGCGACGCCGTCCACGAGTTCGGCGGCGTGCAGCATCGCCTTGCTGGGGATGCAGCCGCGGTGCAGACACGTGCCGCCGACCTTGTCGCGTTCCGCGAGCACCACGTCCAGACCGAGGGCCGCCGCCCGCAGCGCCGTGGAGTACCCGCCCGTGCCACCACCGATCACCAGCACATCGGTCTCGTTCATGCGCGTGTTCTCGTTCCTTGCCGTCGTCCCCGTCATGGCCCCAGCCTCCGTCCCCTCCTTGCCATGAGTCCAAGGAAATGTTTCTGTGGATCCGATGCACAGCATTTATGGGTTGGCTTCACGGGTACGGTCCACGAGGAGGGCGCGATGAGCCTGCGACAGATGGAGTACTTCGTCACGGTCGTCGAGGCGTCGTCGTTCACCCGGGCCGCCGAACTCCTCCACGTCACCCAGCCCGCGCTGTCCCATCAGATCAAGGCCCTGGAGAAGACCGTCGGCGGCGCCCTGCTCGAACGGCTGCCGCGCGGCGTGCGCCCGACCCCGATGGGCCGCGCCTTCCTGCCGCACGCGGAGCGGTCCGTGCGCAGCGCCGCCCAGGCGAGGCGCGCGGCCCGTGCCGCGGCGGGCGCGGAGGGCGGCGAACTGCACATCGCGACGGTGCACGCGGTGGCCGTCGGCATCCTGCCGGAGGTCTTCGCCCAGTGGCGCCGTGCGCATCCCGGGGTCGGGCTCGTCCTCCACGAGTACGCCACCACGGAGGCCCTGGAGGAACAGATCGAACGCGGCGCCGCCGACCTGGCCGTCGGCCCCGCGCCGGCCGACTGGCCCGGACCCGTCGTCCCGGTCGGCGCGGAGGACATCGTCGTGGTGGTCCCGTTCGACGACCCGCTCGCCGGACGTGCCTCGGTCCGCCTCCGGGAACTGGCCGACCGGTCCTGGGTGCGCTGCGCGATGGAACCCGTCGTCCAGGGACAGGCGTTCCTCGACCGAGCCTGTGGGGAGGCCGGCTTCACCCCTCGTACGGCGGTCCGCACCGAACACACGTCGACGGCGGTTCGGATGGCCGCGGCCGGGGTCGGAGTCGCCACGGCCCCCGCACACATGGTCCGCGCAGCGGTCGGCGAGGACTGCGCGGTTCTCACCGTCGACCCGCCGTGGCGGCGCCCGCTGGCGGTCTTCTCCCGCGTCGAGCTCACCGGGGCCGCCGCCGCGTTCACGGAACTGCTCGGAGCCTCCACGCCGTTCGGTACCCGGTCGCCCACGGGCCGGGGCCCGGCCGTCCGGGTACCGCGCCGTCACCCGGACGGCCGTACGCCGACTGCGTGACGCCCCCGTCGGTGATCCCCTGGTGAGGAACCGCGCCGCACACCGGCGCCCTGACGCCCCGGGGGTACGGATGCAGGCCGACGCGCCCGACGGCATACCGGCACCCGGCCGCCGGTCAGGCCGGACGCCGCGCGGATCCCGCCCCGGCACCGGCCCCAGCCTGCTCGCCCCCGGTGCCGCGCACGACCCGTACCGGCTCTACCGTGTCCTGCGCGAGGAATACCCGCTGAGCTACGACGCGCCCCTGGGCGCATGGCTGGTCAGCCGCTACGCGGATGTGACCACGGCCCTCGGCGACCCCCGGTTCACCGGATTCCCGCACGACGGTGCGCCGCGCGGCGGCCCCGCACCCCTCGGGCTCTGCCACGGCAGCCACCTGTGCACGCCGCACGGACAGCGCGGGACCGCGACCGGACCGGGGCCACGTGGCACGACGGCTCCCGCCCCGGTGTCACGTATGGCGGACTCAGGGGCGGTGCAATGTGACAGTGCGGCTCCGGGGCCGGTGCCACGTCACATGACGGACCCGCGATCGGTGCCACGTCACATGGTCGAACTCGGACCAGTACCACGTCACATGGCAGAGCGGATCGAGCGCACCGCCTATGTACTGGCGCGCCGCATCGCGGCGCGCCCGCAGGCCGACCTCGTCGAGGAGTTCTGCCGCTGGCTGCCCGCCGGTTCCATCCCCGAAGCGCCTTCCCGCACGTACATCACCCGGCGGCCCCGCACCGCCATCGGCAGTACCGTCACCCCTTGCATCCGCCACACCGGGCTCCGCGAGACTGCGCTCGCCTCCTTCCTGGCCAATCTCCTGGACGCCCCCGATCTCCTGGCCGCCCTGCGCGTCGAACCGGCCCTGGCCGACCGGGCCTGGACCGAGTCGCTGCGCCGCGACCCGCCCGTGCAGATCGTGCTGCGCCGCACCGTCACCGAGGTCGCCCTCAGCGGCGGCACGCTGCCCGCCGGGGCCCCCGTCGCCTGCCTGATCGGCTCGGCGGGCCGCGATCCGGAACGGTTCTCCGCCCCCGACCTCTACGATCCCTTCCGTCACGACCAGGGCAGTTCGCTCACCGGACCCGTCGGCTGTCCGGCCGTCGTGCTCGGCCGGCTGGAGGCGCGGCAGGGCCTGCGCGCCCTGCTCGACGCGATGCCCCGGCTCCGCTGGGCGGAGGGCTTCCGCCCGGCCGGCACCGGACTGCTCACGCGCGGCCCGCGGGCCCTTCTCGTCCGGCCCGGCTGAGCAGCGCCACCGGATGTTCGGCGAAGAGCTCGGCCGCCGCGACCGTGGGCCCGGTGAACTTCCGGCCGGGTGCCAGCAGATCGGCCCACGGCCCGGCCTCCGGCAGCGTCAGTTCCGTCCCGCGCCAGCCGCCCGACTCCGCCAGCCGCAACGAGAGCCTCGTCACCGCGGTGACCACGTCGCCCGAGCGGCAGAAGGCCAGACAGTGCGCGGCCGCCGGTCCACGGGCACCCAGCGGGGCGTACGTACCCGACTCGCCGAACACCTCGGGCCGTTCGCGCCGCAGCCGCAACGCCGCCGCGGTGAGGTCGCCCTTCTCACCGAGGGACCACTCCTGGGGCGGGTGGGTGAACGGCCGCCGGTTGTCCGGGTCGACCAGCGCCACGTACTCCCGTTCCGTGCCCTGATACAGATCCGGCACCCCCGGCATCGTCAGCTGGACCAGCGCCGCACCGAGCACATTGGCCCGGACGTGCGGATCGAGTGCGTCCGCGAACCGCTCCAGCGCCTCGCGCGCCGGACCGGTGTCCGCGGCCGGGCCCGCCGCGACGAAGTCCGTCACCGCCCGCTCGTACAGCGGATCCGGCTCCGTCCAGTTGGTGAAGAGCCCCGCCTCGCGGACCGCCTTCAGCAGGGCGGGCTCCAGCCGGCCCGCGATCTCCCGGGCCGGCACCGTCATGCATCCGAAGGCGGTCTGCCAGGCCTGCCAGGCGAGCTGCGCGTCGGGCGCGGTCGTGGGAGTCAGCCGTCCGAGCTCCACCAGCAGCTCGGCCCACTGCTCCGGACACTGGGTCAACACCGCGATCCGTGCCCGTACGTCGGCGCTCCGCTTGGTGTCGTGGGTGGTCAGAGCCGTGCCCGTGGCCGACAGGCCGCGCGCCCGCCGGGCACAGAACGCGTGGAACTCCTCCGGAGCCACCGCCGGCCGCCCGGGGTCGCCGCCCACCTCGTTCGCCGAGATCAGTGGTACGTACCGGTAGAACGCCATGTCCTCGACCGACTTGGCGCGCAACGCGGACGCGGTCTGGGCGAACCGGGCGCAGAACGCGGACCGGTCCGCCCCCTCGCCCAGCCGCCCCAGCGCCAGCTCCCGTACGACATCGACGGCCGACGCCTCCTCCGGAACGGAGAACACCGCCTTGGCGTCCCGCACGGCCGAATCCGGGAGCGCCGCCTCGGCCGACTCCGTGCGGGGGCCCCCGGCCGTCGCGTACGGGCGGTAGACGGGCACCCGTACGAGCAGTTCGCGCACGGCGGTGTGCAGCGTCCACGGGGCGTGGTCGCGCAGGAGGGGGTCCTCGGCGCAGACGCGTACGGCGAGCCGGGTCAGCAGCGCGGTCTCGGCGGCCAGCTCGTGCGTCACCACCCGGTACGCGGTCCGGCGGACCGTCGCCGCCCAGTCACCGCCGCGCCCCTCGGCGGGACGCGCGTACGCGCGGTAGTGGCCGACCAGCTCCGCGGCGCCCATCGGGTCGACGAAGACACCGTCGACACGGTGCAGCGCGTCGTACCCGGTGGTCCCCGCGACCGCCCAGTCAGCGGGCAGCGGTTCGGAGGCGGTGAGGATCTTCTCCACCACCGTCCACCGTCCGCCGGTCGCCGCCGAGAGCCGCTCCAGATAGGCCGCGGGCTCGGCGAGTCCGTCCGGGTGGTCGATGCGCAGCCCGTCGACGACCCCGTCCCGCATCAGTTCGAGGATCTTGTCATGGGTGGCGGCGAAGACCTCCGGGTCCTCCACCCGCACGCCGATGAGGTCGGAGATGGTGAAGAACCGCCGGTAGTTCAGCTCGGTACGGGCCAGCCGCCACCAGCCGAGCCGGTAGTGCTGGGCATCCAGCAGCTCGGGCAGCGGCAGATGGGCGGTGCCGGCCCGGAGCGGGAACTCCTGCTCGCCGTGGCACAACACCTCGCCGTCGACTCGGAGCCTGTCGAGTTCGTCGCCGATCCGCCCTGCGAGCACCGGCAGGAGCACCTTGCCGTCTCCCGCCGCCCAGTCGATGTCGAACCAGCGGGCGTACGGGGACCCGGGGCCCTCGCGCAGCACCTCCCACAGGGCGTGGTTGTGGCGCGGGACGGCCGCCATGTGGTTCGGCACGATGTCCACCACGAGCCCGAGACCGTGCTCACGCGCCGTGCGGGCCAGCTCCCGCAGCCCTTCCTCACCGCCGAGTTCGGCGCGTACCCGGGTGTGGTCGACGACGTCGTACCCGTGCCTGGAGCCGGGCACGGCTTCGAGCACGGGGGAGAGATGCAGATGGGAGACGCCGAGCGCGGCGAGATACGGCACGGCGTGAGCGGCGGCCGAGAACGGGAAGTCCGGCTGGAGCTGGAGCCGGTAGGTGGCGGTGGGCGTCATGCGCCGTTACGTACCCAGCCCGCGGCCTTCTGTGTCACGCAACGCAGCAAAGGGCTCGACCGGCGGTGCGGACGATCGCCGGACAGGCCGCCGGTCCCGGACCCGCCGCCCGCGCGGGCCGCCGATCCCGGTCCTACGCGGGGCGCTGCAGCACCGCCATGCTCCGCCCGACCAGCCTCACCCGTTCGCCCGCCGACACCTTCGGCCCCGAGCGGGGAAGCACCCCGGCCGGACGTGCCGTGTCGACCACCACCGTCCACTGCCGGCCGTGATTCACCGGAACCGAGAACTCCAGCGTGTCGGCGCTCGCGTTGAACATCAGCAGGAACGAGTCGTCGGAGATCCGCTCGCCGCGCGGCCCCGGCTCCGAGATCGCGTGACCGTTGAGAAAGACCGTCAGCGCCTTGGCGTGCGCGGCCTGCCAGTCCCGCTGCGTCATCTCGCCGCCCTCGGGAGTGAACCAGGCGATGTCCGAGAGCTCGTCGTGCGTGCCCTCGACCGGACGCCCGTGGAAGAACCGGCGGCGCCGGAAGACCGGATGGTCGCGGCGGAGCCAGACCATCGCCCGGGTGAACTCCAGCAGGCTGCTCCCGAGGCCGTCCCCCTCGCCCGGGGCGTCCTCGTCCGCGTCGCTCCCCAGGGCCTCGGCCGGCTCGGGCCAGTGCACCCACGACAACTCGCTGTCCTGGCAGTACGCGTTGTTGTTGCCCCACTGCGTGCGCGCGAACTCATCGCCGTGGCTCAGCATCGGCACGCCCTGCGACACCATCAGCGTGGCGATGAAGTTCCGCATCTGCCGCATCCGCAGATCCAGCACCTCCGGCTGGTCCGTCCCGCCCTCCGCACCGCAGTTCCAGGACCGGTTGTGACTCTCGCCGTCCCGGTTGCCCTCGCCGTTCGCCTCGTTGTGCTTCTCGTTGTACGAGACCAGGTCGTGCAGCGTGAATCCGTCGTGGCAGGTGGTGAAGTTGATCGAGGCGAGCGGCCGCCGTCCGTCGTCCTGGTACAGGTCCGACGAGCCCGTCAGCCGTCCGGCGAACTCGGCGAGGGTCCTCGGCTCACCCCGCCACAGGTCCCGCACGGTGTCCCGGTACTTGCCGTTCCACTCGGTCCACAGCGGCGGGAAGTTTCCCACCTGGTAGCCGCCCTCGCCCACGTCCCACGGTTCGGCGATCAGCTTCACCTGGCTGACCACCGGGTCCTGCTGCACCAGATCGAAGAACGAGGACAGCCGGTCCACCTCGTGGAACTGCCGGGCCAAGGTGGCCGCCAGGTCGAAGCGGAAGCCGTCCACGTGCATCTCCGTGACCCAGTACCGCAGGGAGTCCATGATCAACTGGAGTACGTGCGGCGACCGCATCAGCAGGGAGTTCCCGGTTCCCGTGGTGTCCATGTAGTACCGCTGGTCGTCCGCGAGGCGGTAGTACGAGGCGTTGTCCAGACCCCGGAAGGAGAGCGTCGGACCCAGGTGGTTGCCCTCCGCGGTGTGGTTGTAGACCACGTCGAGGATCACCTCGATGCCGGCCTGGTGCAGCGCCCTCACGGCCTGCTTGAACTCCAGCACCTGCTCGCCGCGGTCGCCCCAGGAGGCGTACGCGTTGTGCGGGGCGAAGAATCCGATGGTGTTGTAGCCCCAGTAATTGGCCAGCCCCGCGTCCGCCAGCCGGTGGTCCTGGACGAACTGGTGCACCGGCATCAGCTCGATCGCCGTGACGCCCAGTTCCGTCAGATGGGCGATCACCTCGGGGTGGGCCAGTCCCGCGTAGGTGCCGCGCAGTTCCTTCGGCAGCCCCGGATGGAGCATCGTCAGGCCCTTGACATGGGCCTCGTAGATCACCGTGCGGTGGTAGTCGGTACGGGGGCGCCGGTCGTCGCCCCAGTCGAAGTACGGGTTCACCACGACCGAGGTCATGGTGTGCGGCGCCGAGTCGAGATCGTTGCGCGCGTCGGGGCGGCCGAAGGGATAGCCGTACACCGCCTCGCCCCACCGGATCTGCCCGGCGACCGCCCTGGCGTAGGGGTCGAGCAGCAGTTTCGCCGAATTGCAGCGGGCACCGCGCTCCGGTTCGTACGGTCCATGGACCCTGAATCCGTACCGCTGACCGGGCATCACCCCGGGAAGATAGGCGTGGCGGACGAAGGCATCGGTCTCCCTGAGCTCCACCGCCGTCTCGGAACCGTCGTCGTGCAACAGGCACAACTCGATTCGGCAGGCGGCCTCCGAGAAGACCGCGAAGTTGGTCCCGGCGCCGTCGTACGTGGCGCCGAGCGGATACGCCTGTCCCGGCCAGACCTGCATAGGTTCGACTCTTCCTCTGATCCGGGTGCCTGGGGCTTGCGGGCTGCTTGAGCCAGATCTTCCCCGAAAGAGGTGCGGCTACCTAGGACGTCGCGCGGTCCGGTCAACATCGGGCCTCTCCGTGTCGCCCGAAACCGGAATCCGGGGCCCCGAGTCGGCCGCGGGCCCCGTACAGGGCCCCGGACGAGGTGCTCAATCACTATGAATCCGCTCACTACGGCAGATCTTGCCTCCAGGAACATGCGTACGTCATAGGGGAGTTGAGGAAGCAGCCTGTGCATCCGGCTGCACCGGCTCCCGCTCGCGGAGTACCCTTCCTTGATCGTTGGTGGGGGAGTGGAAGGCGGTGCGCGGTTGAGCTCGGGAGGGTTCGAGCTGCCCCCAGGTGACGCAGGTCACGAGGGGGAATCCGATGCCCCGCCAGGGGCGGTCTCGCTTGCGCAGCCCATGGAGATCGGCGCGGAACTGAACTGGGGAGCGGACGCCTGGAGCGAGGTGCGCACGCGTGCCCAGCGGGCCGGACGTGCCTACATCTGGCTCAATCTCGTGGAGCAGCGGCTGCGCGCCGTGGTCGCCGCGGTGCTCCGGCCCATCTACGAGCCGGTCCACGGCGGGGACTGGGTGGTGGCCGCCGCCGGGCCGGCCGGACAGGAGTGGGTGCAGCGCGCCGTGGCCGTGCGCGAGGTCTCGCGCCGCAAGGGCTATCTGCTGGACCCGGCCGACGACAACGTGCTCAGCTTCCTCACGCTGCCGCAGCTGCGCGAGCTGATGGTCCAGCACTGGCCGTGCTTCGAGCCGTACTTCGACGACCGGCGCGAGGTCGAGCTGGCGCTCGACGAACTGGAGGTCGCCCGCAATGTGGTCTCCCGCAACCGCGCCCTGAACGAGGCGGTTCTCGCCCAGGCCGAGCGCGCCTCCGCCCGGCTCCTGGAGATCCTGGGCAGTGGCGCCGCGGTCCCGTCGTCCGACCGGCTGCCGGTCGACGCCGTCGAGGAGCTGGTCGGCGACCGGTACGCGGACGTGGTCTCCGTCCACTCCGACCGGGTGCGCCTTCAGCGCCAGCTGCCGGCCGAGGATCTCTTCGGCGGTTCGCGTCGTCTCGACGCGATCGGCATAGGGCTCAACCTGCTCGTGCAGAACTTCTCCGGCCGCAGGCTGATCCGGCTCGCCGAGTCGGGCTGCCGGGTCCGGCTGCTCTTCATCAACCCGGCGAGCAGCGCGGTCAAGCGCCGGGAACGGGAACTGGGTCTCAAGAAGGGCGAGCTGAGCCGGTCGGTGGAGATGAACATTCTTCACATGCGCCGGGTCCGCTCCAAGCTCCGTGACCAGGGCGCCTTCGAGATCCATGTCTTCGACGAGACACCGCGCTTCACGGCCTATCTGGTCGACGGCGACGGGACGGACGCGGTCGGGGTCGTCCAGCCGTATCTGCGGCGCGCACGCGGCATGGAGGCGCCCGTGCTGGTGCTCCGGGGCGGTGGGCGTGCGGTGGTCCGGGCGGGCCAGGACAACGAGCACGGGCTGTTCGAGACGTACCGCGAGGAATTCGAGTCCGTGTGGACGGACTCCCGGCCCGTCTCCTGAGGGGCCCTCGCTCCGTTGTCAGTGGTGCGTGCGAGGGTGTTCATCACCTGGGGGAGAGCACCACGAAGGAGGTACGGGATGAGCTGGCACCGGGAGGCGCTGGTCGGCTTCGACCTGGAGACGACGGGTACGGAACCGCTGGAGGCCCGGATCGTGACAGCCGCGGTCGTCGGTGTCGCGGGCCGGGACGGGGAGCCGGTGCGGCAGCGCACCTGGCTGGCGGATCCGGGCATCCGGATTCCGGCACAGGCCTCGGCGATCCACGGCATCAGCAGCGAGCGGGCGGCGGCGGAGGGTCGGCCGGTGCGCGAGGTGGCCGACGAGATCGCCGAGACACTCACCGGCTACTGGCGCCAGGGGGTGCCGGTCGTCGCGTACAACGCGGCCTTCGACCTGACGCTGTTGACGGCGGAGCTCCGGCGGCACGGGCTGCCGTCGCTGAGCGACCGGCTCGACGGGGCAGGGATCGGACCCGTCATCGACCCGTACACCATCGACCGGGCCGTCGACCGCTACCGCAAGGGCAAGCGCACCCTCGAAGCGGTCTGCGTCGAGTACGGCGTGGTGCACGGCGGCGCCCATGACGCGGGGGCGGACGCGCTGGCCGCGGTCCGGGTGGCGTACGCGATAGCCGAGCGGCACGGCTCGGTGGCCGGGCTGACCGCCGCCGAGCTGCATGAGCGCCAGGTGGAGTGGTACGCGCAATGGGCGGCCGACTTCCAGCAGTTCCTGCGCCGCAAGGGCACGGCGGACGCGGTGGTCGACGGCCACTGGCCCCTGCGGGAACCGGCCCGGGTGGCGGACTGAGAGTCCGAGCCGGCGCGGCCCGGGGCGTCTTCCGAGCCCGTCCGGTGGCCGCGGGCGTGACGGCCGCCGGACGGTCCTGGTCACGGCGTCAGAACGGATACCACCGCACCGCAGTGTCGCCGTCGCGCAGCGACGCCACCCGGCGGCGGAACTCCGCGAGAGCCTTCGGGTTGGTCGGCGCGTGCTGGGACACCCACGCGCAGCTGGCCGTCTCGCGTGCCCCGCGCAGGACCGCGCAGCCGTCCCATGCGCGGACGTCCCAGCCGTAGGCGGCGGTGAAGGCGTCGTACGCCTCGGCCGCCAGTCCGTACCGGTCCCGGGACAGCGCGAGCACCACCAGATCGTGCTCGCGCAGATCCGTGGAGAAGGTCTCCAGGTCGACCAGCACCGGTCCGTCCGGACCGACGTGGACGTTTCGGGGGAGTGCGTCGCCGTGGATCGGGCCGGGCGGCAGATGGGGGACCAGCGCGGCCGCGGCCGCGGCGAAGCCGTCGCGGCGTTCCCGCAGATAGTCGGCGTCGGCCGGGTCGATCGCATCGCCCGCGAGCCGCAGCCAGCGCTCGACCCCGCCCAGCAGCTCACGGCGCGGAAGGGGGAAGCCGTCCGGGTCGGGCAGCGCGTGGACCAGGGTGAGCAGGTGCGCCAGATCCCGCGGCTCGGCCGGGCGTACCGCGTCGGGCAGCCGGTGCCAGAGGGTCACCGGATGGCCCTCCACCAGCCGTGCCCCGGGCTCCGCGGCCCGTACGGCGGGAACCCCGGAGGCGGCCAGCCACCGCGCGACAGCCACCTCGCGCTCGGCCCGGTCTCGAAGTTCCGGGTTCCGCACGGCGTCCCGGCCGACCTTGACCACCAGGTCGTCCACGGCGAAGACCGCGTTCTCACCCAGCGCGAGCAGCTCCGCACCGCCGGACAGCCCGGCAGCGGTCAGCACCTCGCGCGCACGCATCTCGTTCATGCCTCCGATTTTCGCACCCGTGCAGGCCCGCTTGACGAACCGATGGGCCGTCAGCACGATGACGAGGGCCACCTGAGCGGCCAGAACGGTATGAAACCGATCGAATGACGCAAGGGGGCGAATTCATGACATTGGCGACTGCAACCGTACGAACCGGGAGGCACGGCCCGACCGGTGGCCCGCGCGGCAGGCGGATCCGGACGACGCGCCGGCACGCGGGCACCTGGTTCCTGGTACTGCCCGCGCTGATCCCGATCCTGATCCTCAGCGTCGGCCCGCTCCTCTACGGCATCGCGCTGGCCTTCACCGACGCCCAGTCCGGCCGCACCCGCTCCACCCAGTGGGTGGGCGTGCTGAACTTCCAGGATCTGCTGCACGACGCCCTCTTCTGGGACTCGTTCCGCATCGGCCTGCTGTGGGCCGTCGGTGTCACCGTCCCGCAGTTCGTGCTGGCGCTCGGCCTCGCCCTGCTGCTCAACCAGAATCTGCGGCTGCGCTGGCTGGCGCGGGCGCTGGCGATCATTCCGTGGGCGATGCCCGAGGTGGTCGTCGGCATCATGTGGCGGCTCGTCTACCACCCGGACGCGGGCGTCCTCAACGAGACCTTGCGCGATCTCGGCCTCGGCGACGGCCGGGACTGGCTCACCGGACTGGCCACCGCTCTGCCCGCCGTGATCGTGGTGGGCGTCTGGGCCGGCATGCCGCAGACCACCGTCGCCCTGCTGGCCGGACTGCAGAACACCCCGCACGAACTCCACGAGGCGGCCGCACTGGACGGAGCGGGCGCCTGGCGCCGCTTTTGCACCGTCACCTGGCCCGCACTCAGACCCGTCGCGCTCTCCATCACCGCGCTCAATTTCATCTGGAACTTCAACGCCTTCGCCCTGGTCTACGTGCTGACCAACGGCGGCCCCGGTGGCCGAACCCGGTTGCCGATGCTCTTCGCGTACGAAGAGGCCTTCCGCTACGGACAGTTCGGCTACGCCGCCGCGATGGGCTGTGTGATGGTCGCGGTGATCTCCGTGATCCTCGCGGTGCATCTCGTCGGCCGGCTCGGGGGAGGCGAGGACCGATGAGCGTACGTGCCGGCGGATTCGCGCGGGCCGGGCAGTACGTCGCGCTGCTCGGCTATCTCGTCTTTCTGGCGTTCCCGTTCCTGTGGCTGATCTCCACCGCCTTCAAACCGGCGAGGGAACTGGGCTCCCTGCACCCGACCTGGATTCCCGAACACCCGACGCTGGACAACTTCCGCGAGGCGTTCGACGAACAGCCACTGCTCCGGGCCGCCGCCAACTCGCTCATCGCCGCGCTCTGCGCCGCCCTCATCGCGGTCGTCATCGCCACGCCCATGGCCTACGTGACGGCCCGCCATCGCTCCAGGCTCTCGACGGCCACCACCGGCTGGGTCGTGATCAGCCAGGCGTTTCCGTTCGTGCTGCTGATCATTCCGCTCTTCTTGATCCTCAAGCATCTCCATCTGATCAACTCCCTGGGGGGTCTGGTCATGGTGTACGTCGTCTGGGCACTGCCCTTCGCGCTGTGGATGCTGACCGGCTACGTACGGGCCGTGCCCACCGAACTCGAAGAGGCCGCCTCGGTCGACGGCGCGGGCCGGCTGCGGACGCTGGTCTCGGTCACCGCACCGCTGCTGGCGCCCGGCATCGTCGCCACCGCGCTCTTCGCGTTCATCACCGCGTGGAACGAGTTCTTCTTCGCACTCGTCCTGCTCAAGACACCGGAGAAACAGACCTTGCCGGTCGTGCTGACCCACTTCATCGGTGCGGAGGGAGCGGCCGATCTCGGGCCGCTCGCCGCCGCCGCGTTCCTCGCGACCCTGCCCTCGCTGGTCGTCTTCGCGATCATCCAGCGACGGATCACGGGCTCCCTGCTGGCCGGGGCGGTGAAGAGCTGATGCCCGCTCCGGTACGGACGACGGTCGCCGTCGTGGTCACCGCGCTGGCCCTGCTGCTCACGGGCTGCTCGGGGACGGGCGACGGCGGGGACGGCAGCGGACGGACCGAGCTCAGCTTCCAGTCGCTGGCCTGGCAGAAGGAGTCCGTCGACGCCAACAAGCAACTGGTGAGGGAGTGGAACGAAACCCACCCCGACATCCATGTCACCTACGTCCAGGGCAGCTGGGACACCGTCCACGACCAGCTGCTCACCTCCTTCGAGGGCGACGAGGCGCCGGACGTCATCCATGACGCGTCCGACGACCTCGCCGACTTCGCGTACGGCGGCTACCTCGCCGATCTGCGCACGCTCCTCCCGGACCGGCTGACCGCCGACATCCCGCAGCAGAGCTGGCGGACCACCTCCTTCGGCGACGGCGTCTACGGAGTGCCGTTCCTCCAGGAGCCCCGCGTCCTGATCGCCAACACCCGGATCCTCAAGGAGTCGGGCGTCCGCGTCCCGACCCCCGACAGCCCCTGGAGCTGGGCCGAGTTCCGCCGGGTCACCAAGGAACTGACGGGCAAGGGGAGGTACGGCGTGGCCTGGCCGCTCAAGGAGCCGGTCTCCGTCACCCTCAACCTCGGGCTCTCCGCCGGCGGCCGGCTCTTCCACCGCGGAGCCGACGGCAAGGTCACCATCCGTTCGGAGAAGGGCGATCGGGTCGTCCCCGACACCATTCGCGACCAGGTCGAGACCGATCGCAGTGCCGCCCGCACCGCGCTCGGCATGGGTGGTTCCGACACGCTCCCCGGATTCTTCGGCGGCAAGTACGCGATGGTTCCGCTCGGCTTCTCGTACCGTCAACAGGTCGCCGAACAGGCCCCCGAGGGCTTCGAGTGGACGGTCCTGCCCGCCCCCGCGGGCAGCGGCGGGCTTGCCCAGGGGGTGAGCCCGCAGACCCTCTCCGTCTCGCAGGCCAGCCCGCACAAGAAGGAGGCCGCGCGGTTCATCGACTTCCTGCTGCGGCCGCGGAACATGGTGCGACTGGCCAAGGGGGACTGGATGCTCCCGACCGGGACCGAGGCCCTCGCGGATGCGGCCCTGCATACCGACAAGGACGGCTGGGCGACCGGTGTCGCGGTCGCCGAGGCGCTCCGCCCGGCCCCCGCGCAGTCGGTCCGCGGCTACCCGGAATGGAAGGACAAGGTCGCCGCACCGGCCCTCCAGGAGTACTACAGCGGAGCGATCGGTACCGACGAACTGAGGAAACGTCTGGTGGACGACGGGAACCGGGTGCTGGCCCGCTACCAGCGCTGACGCGTCAGATACGGCCGGCCTCGGGCGGGGCCGGGCCGCGCGTGCCCCTCGCTGATCCGTCCCGACCCGAACGAAAGGAACCGAGACGTCCCGACGGCGAGGCATGACCGATCCTCCACATCTGCCGGCTGGCGGGTGGGGGCGGAATCAGGTCGACTCCTCGTCCGTCCGGATGCCCGGACGGGGTCCGCCTTCCCTCTTGCGAAGAGCGCCGGTCGTCGTTGCGGGAGCGGCGGGCGCCGTCCGCGCGGCGGAGTTCGTGGAGGCGGTGCCCGACTTGAACAAGGCTGGCCGGTTTCTTATTACGAAGCCTTGTTGTGTAAGTCACAGCCGGATGAAGGTCTTGATCTGAGCGCGTCAATGAGTGAGGGTTTCGAGCCAACCCCCGGAGATCTTCCGGCCGGGGGTCAATCCCCCCACAAAGAATGACGAGGAGACCCCTCTTCATGGCAATTCACAAGCGCGCACGTCGGATCAAGCTGACCGCCGCCATAACCGCGGTGGCCGCGGCGGCCGGAGTCACCCTGCTGGGCAGCCCCGTCGCCGGAGCCGCGCCCGCTCCCGCGATGGGCACCGTCTACGGTGCGGACGCGGCCACCGCCGTACCGGGCAGCTACATCGTGATGCTGGACCACAAGGCCGACAAGGCGAGGCTCGCCAAGCAGTACGGCGGCAAGCTCAAGCGGAACTACAGCTCCGCCGTCAACGGCTTCTCCGCCAGTGGTCTGTCACTGACCGAGGCCAAGCGCCTGGCAGCCGACCCGGCCGTCTCCAAGGTGGTTCAGAACAAGAAGTTCCACATCGACGCCACCCAGGACAACCCGCCCTCCTGGGGGCTGGACCGGATCGACCAGACCGAGACGGCCGGCGACAACGCGTACACCTACCCGGACAGCGCGGGCGAGGGCGTCACCGCGTACGTCATCGACACCGGTGTCCGCACCACGCACAACGAGTTCGAGGGCCGGGCCGACTCGGGCTACGACGCGGTGGACGACGACGACAGCGCCGATGACGGCAACGGCCACGGCACCCATGTGGCAGGCACCATCGCCGGTGCGACGTACGGCGTGGCCAAGAAGGCGAAGATCGTCGCCGTGCGGGTCCTCGACGACTCCGGCTCGGGCACCACCGAGCAGGTCGTCGCGGGCATCGACTGGGTCACCGCCCACCACGAGGGCCCCTCCGTCGCCAACATGAGCCTCGGCGGCGGCGCGGACGAGGCGCTCGACTCGGCGGTCCAGAAGGCCATCGCCTCCGGAGTCACCTTCGCGGTGGCCGCCGGAAACGACTCCTCCGACGCGAGCGAGACCTCCCCGGCCCGCGTCCCGGAGGCCATCACCGTCGCCTCGTCCACGGTGGACGACGAGCAGTCGTCGTTCTCCAACTACGGCTCGATCGTGGACATCTACGCCCCCGGATCGGACATCACCTCGTCCTGGAACGACAGCGACGACGGCTCCAACACCATCTCCGGCACGTCCATGGCGACCCCGCACGTCGTCGGTGCCGCCGCCGTCTACCTCTCCGGACACCCGGACGCCACCCCGGCGGAGGTCGCCACGGCGCTGACCGACGGAGCCACCCCCGACGCGATCTCCAACGCGACCGAGGGCACGCCGAACAAGCTGCTGAAGATCGTCGAGTAACCGATCCCCGCAGTCGCGACCGGGCGGCGCACGCCCGGCGCAACGGAATCGGCGGCCGCCGCGCCCTCCCCCACGGGGCGCGGCGGCCGCGCGGCGTGGACGGATCGTCCTATGGTGTGCCCATGACGAAGTACGCGGCGCTGTTGCGCGGGATCAATGTGAGTGGCCACAAGAAGGTTCCGATGGCCGAACTGCGCACACTGCTCACCGAACTCGGCCACGGAGACGTCCGTACCCATCTGCAGAGCGGCAACGCCGTCTTCAGCAGCGCGTCGGACGACGAGGACGCACTCGCCGCCGAGCTGGAGCAGGCCATCGAGAAGCGATTCGGCTTCCCGGTCCCCTGCCTGGTCCGGGACGGCCGCTACCTCGCGGCAGTTGCCGCGGCCTGCCCGTTCCCGGCCGACGAACTCGAAGGCAGGCAACTGCACATCACCTACTACGGGCAGCCGGTCGACGCCGACCGCTTCGCCGGGATCGACGCGGCGGCCTTCCACCCCGAGGAGTTCCGGCTCGGCGACCGCGCGCTCTTCCTCTACACCCCCGACGGGCTGGGCCGTTCCAAACTCGCCGAAGCCCTTTCCCGCCTCGCCCGCAACAAGGGCGTCATCGCCACCTCGCGCAACTGGAACACCGTGGTCAAGCTCGTGGAGATGACCGCGTCGGCCGGGACCGCACACGACGGAGCCCACGCATGACCGAACCGTCCCCCGGCGTGGCCGCGGCCGTGGAGGGCGAGCTCCGCCTCCTGGACCCGTTGGTCCGCGCCTCCGCCGAACTCCTCACCCAGGTGCTGCACCCCGAGTACCGCGAGATCGACTCCGCCGGCCGGGTCTGGGACCGCGACGCGCTGATCGCCTCGCTCACCGCCGAGGACGCTCCACGTCCCGGGCCGCTCACCGCGTCCCGGATGAGGGGCCTCCAACTGGACGCGGAACTGGTCCACCTCACCTACGACACCGAGACGAAAGGGCACCTCGCCCACCGCAGTTCGCTGTGGCGGCTGACCGACGCGGGCTGGGTGCTCTACTTCCACCAGGCCACGCCGTTCGACGTAGCCGCGAACGCCGCTGACGACACCGCCGACTGAGCCCGCTCAGCGACGGGTGACGCGCTGCGCCCGAGCCGCCCACCGGCCGTCCGTACGGGAGATCCGCACCGGATGCCCGAAGCAGTCGCTGACCTGATCGGTGGTCAGCACCTCGTCGGCCGGGCCCGACGCCACGCACCGTCCGCCCCGCAGCAGCATCGCGTGCGTGGTGGAGGCGGGCAGCTCCTCCAGATGATGCGTGACCAGGACCGTCGCCGGCTCCGGATGCTCCTCGCGCAGTGTGTCCAGGCTGTCGAGCAACTGCTCACGGGCGGCGAGATCAAGGCCCGTGGCCGGCTCGTCGAGCAGCAGCAGCCGAGGTCGTGGCATCAGCGCGCGGGCGATGAGCGTGCGTCCCCGTTCGCCCTGCGAGAGGGCGGGCCAGCGCGATCCGGTCTTGTCGCCCATGCCGAGCATCTTCAGCAGCCGCTCCGCCCGGGCCCGCTGCTCCGTGCTCGCGGACCAGCGCGGGACCGGCTCGACCGAGTTGGTCAGGCCGGTCAGCACCACCTCGTGCACCGACAGCGGGGAACGCAGCGGATGGCGCGGATTGACATGTCCGAGCAGCGACCGAAGCTCCCGCAGATCGACGCGCCCCAGCGTGCGCCCCAACACCTCGACCGAGCCCCTGGTGGGGTGGTTGACCGCGCCGAGCAGCCCCAGCAGCGTGCTCTTGCCCGCCCCGTTCGCACCCAGCAGGGCCCAGTGCTCGCCGCCGCGCACGATCAGGGAGACCGAGTCGAGCAGGACGGTGCCGTCCCGCACGAGCGAGACGCCGTCGGCCCGGATCACCGGGACGGTGGCGGGGGAACCGGGGGCGCCGGCGGGGCCTGGGACAGCGGCGGTGATGTGTGTGCTCATGCGGGGGAACTCCTTCATGCGGGTGCGAGCGCCTCCAGGCGGCTCATGTCCTCGGCCGACAGACCGACCTCACGGGCTCCCAGGTTCTCCGCCAGATGGGCGGGCGAACCGGTGCCCGGGGTCGGGCACAGCACGGGGGAGCGGTGCAGCAGCCAGGCGAGGGCGATCTGCCCGCGGGTGGCATCGTGCCGATCGGCGATATCGGCGAGTGCCGTGGCCGCCTCGCCGGTCAGGGCGCCGTTGGCCAGTGGGAACCAGGGCAGAAAGGCGAGGCCGTGGGTCTCGCACACCTTCAGTACCGCGTCCGACGAACGGTCGAGGAGGTTGAAGCGGTTCTGCACCGAGGCGATCCCGGTCAGGGAGAGAGCCTGCTCCAGCTGGTCGGCGGTGAGGGTGTCCAGACCGATGTGCCGGATCTTACCCTCCTGCCTCAACACGTCGAGGGCACCCAACTGGTCGGCCATGGGTACGTCCGGGTCCAGCCGGTGCAGCTGGTAGAGGTCGATCCGGTCCGTCCGCAGCCGCCGCAGACTGGCCTCGCACATCGCCCGCAGCTGCTCCGGACGGCCCGCGACGTGCCAGGCGCTGTCGCTGGTGCGTACCACCCCGCCCTTGGTCGCGATCACCAGTTCCCCGGGGTACGGGTGGAGGGCTTCGGCGACAAGCTCCTCGGCCAGCGCGGGGCCGTAGTTGTCGGCGGTGTCGACGAGCGTGACCCCCTGCTCGACGGCCGTCCGCAGCACGGCCACGGCGTCCCGCCGGTCACCGCGCGGCCCCCAGTACCCGGGGCCGGTCAGCTGGGCGGTGCCGTAGCCGAGATGACGTACGGGCAGCTCACCACCGAGCAGGAACACATCGTCGAGAGGGCATGACGTGGAAGACATGACGGGAACAGTAGTGCTATGCGCGGTCGATGCCACGACTCCCCGCCCTGTGCCGAGGTGCTCTCGGCTCCGAGGGTCGGCGTTCTGACCTGTGCGGACGCGGAACGGGAGTCGGGATGCGCTACATCGTCGGAGCGGGAGCGGGAGCCGTGGGCGGCGCGATCGGAGGACGGCTGTCCGAGGCCGGCCACGACACCGTGCTCGTCGCTCTCGTCGACGCCGTCTCCCGAAACCGCGGTTCGCGGTCGGCGTCGCCTTTCTTCAAGACCGTTGTCAGTGGCGGGTCCTAGCCTGGGACGCATGAAGAACGAGCACGCTCACATGACCGAATGCGCTGCCGAGGCGGCCCGGATCGCCCGCTCCATCAGCGCCGAACAGCTCGACCTGCCCACCACCCCCTGCGGCGAGTGGGACCTGCGTGGACTCATCAACCACTGGGTGCTCTACACCTCGTACGGTCTGGAGCACCGCGCCCTGCGCAAGGACCTCCCGGACGAACTCGTCAACCGCGACTTCACCGCCGACGCCGACTGGGCGCAGACGTACGCGGCCCAGCTGGACCGCGCCGTCGCCGCCTGGTCGGACCCGGCGGTCTGGGAGGGCGAGATCGACCTGGGGGGTTCGACGACCCCGGCCTCCGAGATCGCCGCGATGCTCATCGAGGAGACGGCCCTGCACACCTGGGACGTGGCACGGGCCACCGGGCAGGAGTTCCGGCTGTCCGACGCGGCGGCGGCCCACCTCCTCGAAATCGTCGACGCCTCCGCCGCGCTCTACCGGCAGTACGACGGCTTCGCCGACGAGGTGACGGTGCCCGGATCGGCTTCGGTGCTCGATCGGGCGCTGGCCCACAGCGGACGCGACCCGCACTGGAGCCGTGCCTGAAAATGGCCCAGCCGATCGGTCGGTGAATGGCCCGGAGGGGTATGCCAATACCTGGCTAGGCTCGACGCATGACCACTCACCGCACCCCGGACACGGGCAGGGCCGTCGTCGACTTCTACTTCGACCCGGCCTGCCCGTTCGCCTGGATCACCTCCCGCTGGATGCTGGAGGTGGAGCAGCAGCGGGACATCGAGCTCCGCTTCCATGTCATGAGCCTCCATCTGCACAACATCGGCAACGAACTCCCCGACTGGTACCGGGAACTGGTCGACAGGTCGATCGGCCCGGTACGGGTCGCCGTCGCGGCGGCGGCCGAGCACGGCGACACGGTGCTCCGCGATCTCTACACCGCCATGGGCAGCCGCATCCACCAGCAGAAGAACGAGGACTTCGACGAGGTGATCGCGCAATCCCTCGCGCAGCTCGGTCTTCCGGCCGCGCTGGCAGCTGCGGCGCACTCGAAGACGTACGACGAGGCGCTGCGGCGCAGCCACGACGCCGGCAAGGATCCGGAGGCGGACGGCTACGTCGGTACGCCCACGATCCATGTCGACGGCTCGGTCTGGTTCGGCCCCGTCCTGAGGGCCGTGCCGCGCGGCGAGAAGGCCGCACGCCTCTTCGACAGCTTCCGGGAGCTTGCCGGGAATCCGGATCTCTTCGAGCTCAAGCGCACCCGCACCGGCAGCCTCGACGTGGGCTGAGGCCCGGCACCGGGGCGCCCGAGCCCCGTGCGATCCGGACGAAAGACCCTATGCGCTGAGCGAGGCAGGCGGGGCGAGCGGGATGCGGGCCTCGTCGTACCGGGTCAGCAGCAGTCGCGCCAACTCCGGTGAAGCGCCCAGCACATCGGCCAGCACATCCGCGTCTGCGGCCCCTGTGGCGATACGGTCCGGGAGCCGGCCGGGTGCGATGACGTACGGGGCGACCGCCACCCGCCGCACACCCTCGGCCCGCAGGGCGCGTACCGCGTCCTCGGTCCGCGGAAGGGATGCGGAGGCGAACGCAGGCCGCACGGAACACCAACCGGTGTGCCGCAGCTCCCGCGCGATTTCAGCGATCACTGCGATCGCCTCCGGGTCTGTGGAGCCCGCCGAGGCCAGGACGAGCCCGGTCGAGCGCCGTTCACCGGGACGGATCCCGGCTTCGAACAGCCGCCGTTCCAGCGCCGAGTTCAGCAACGGCGACGGGCCGAGCACCTCGGCCTGCACGATGCGCAGCCGGTGCAGGCGGGTCCTGGCCTCGTGCAGCACCGTCGGGATGTCGGACTTGGCGTGGAAGGCCCGCGTGAGGAGCAGGGGAAGCGCGATGACGTCCCCTGCTCCCTGCGCGGCCAGCCGTTCCAGCACCCTGGGTGCCGAAGGCGCGTTGAAGTCCAGGAAGCCGGTCTCCACGCGCAGTCCCGGCCGCAGCGACCGCACCCGCGCGGTGAGCGCGTGCACGGTCGCGGCGTGCCGCGGGTCGCGGCTGCCGTGGGCGATGACGAGGAGTACCGGGGCGGTCATGGTGTGGCTCAGTTCTTGACGAGGAGACCGCGGCTGCGCAGCACCCACCGCTCCAGGGGACTGAAGATCAGCAGATCGATCGCGATACCGACGAACAGGATCAGGATGATGGCGAGGAAGATGCCCGGCATGTCCGCGTTGTTGCGGCCGTTCTCCAGCAGCTGACCGAGCCCCAGCCCGAGGTCGGGGGAGGACGCGATGATCTCGGCGGCCATCAGCGAACGCCAGGAGAACGCCCAGCCCTGCTTGAGCCCCGCCAGATAGCCGGGCAGCGCGGCCGGCAGCACGATGTGCCAGGTCCCGCGCAGCCCGGTGGCGCCGAGCGTGCGGCCCGCCCTCAGGAACAGCGGGGGGACCTGGTCGACGCCGGAGACCAGGCCGTTGGCGACCGAAGGGACGGCGCCCAGCAGGATCACCGCGTACATCATCCTGTCGTTCAGCCCGAGCCAGATCACGGCCGGGGCCACCCAGGCGACCGACGGCAGGGACTGCAGCCCGGACAGGATCGGGCCGATCGCGGCCCGTACGAACCTCACTCGGGCGACCAGCAGACCCAGCGGCGTGCCGATGGCCACGGCCAGCAGGAAGCCGAGCAGACCACGCGAAATGCTGGTCCAGACGACCTCCAGGAGCGTCCCCTGGAGCCACATGTCGGACGCGCTGTGCCACACCGCGGCCGGTGAGGGCAGCTTGTAGTCGTCGGTGACCTGGGCCTCGACCAGCAGCTGCCAGACGACGACCACCAGCGCCACCGCGAGCACCGGCGGAAGCACCTTGCGCAGCAGCACCTCGCGCACCGGGGTACGGTGCACCTGCACGGCGTCCAGCGCGTCGAGTCCGGCCTCCAGACCGGCCAGGTCGTCGGGCTTCGTGTCAGTGCCGGCCATGACGGCGGATCTCCCCACGCAGTTGTTCGGTGATCTCGACGGACAGTTCCGCGACGGCGTTGTCCTCGATACGGCGCGGCTGCTCGATGTCGACCGTCCATTCACGGGCGATCCTGCCGGGGCGGGACGACAGCAGGACGACCCGCTCGGCGAGCCGCACCGCCTCGCGCACATTGTGTGTGACGAAGAGGACCGAGAGCCTCGTCTCGCGCCAGATCCGGGTCAGCTCGTCGTGCAGCACATCCCGGGTGATGGCGTCGAGCGCCGCGAACGGCTCGTCCATCAGCAGCAGTCGGCTGTCCTGGGCGAGGGCCCGTGCCATGGCCACCCGCTGCCGCATCCCGCCCGAGAGCTCGTGCACACGCTTCCCGTGCGCCCCGCCCAGCCGTACGAGTTCGAGCAGCCGCTCCGCCTCCGTGCGGCGCTCCGACCTGGCCACTCCGCGCAGCCGCAGCGCGAGTTCGATGTTCTTGCCCGCGGTCAGCCACGGGAACAGGGCGTGCTCCTGGAACATCAGGGCCGGCCGCCCGCCGGGGGTCTCGATGGAGCCCGCGGTCGGGCGGTCGAGTCCGGCCACCAGGTTGAGCAGCGTCGACTTTCCGCACCCGGAGGCCCCCAGGAGGGTGACGAACTCGCCCGGTGCGACATCGAGCGTGATGTCGTCGAGGACGGGCTGCTGCCCCTCCGGCCCGCCGAAGGACTTGGAGACATGCGCGATACGGGCGGCGTGCCCGACCGCTGTACGGTCCTCGGCCTCGGTGAGGGTGGTCGCCATGGTCGTCACCTCCTGGGAATCCTGGGTTCGGGTGGCTTACTTGACGCCGAGACCGGCGTCGGCGACCTCGGGCCTGCCCGCGGCCTTCAGGACCTTGTTCAGCGGCTTGAGGTCGTAGATGCCGTTGAGGTCCGGCTTCTCCAGCAGTCCTGCCTTCACCGCGTGCGCGGCCTCCGCGTCCAGCGTGGCGGCCAGCGGGTCGTCGGTGATCTGGATCGACTTCCACGCCGGGTCCAGGACCTCAGGGGGCAGCGCCTTGCCGGTCAGCTCCTTGAGCGCGGCGTTGGCGGAGGCCTTCGCCTGGTCCGGGTTGGCGTTGATCCACGCGTTGGTCTTCACCGAACCGCGCAGCACCGCCTCGACCACATCGGGGTGCTCGCTCAGGAACTGCTGCGACACGATGATGTTCGTGATCACGAACTTGTTGTCGGGCCACAGGGCCGACTCGTCGAGCAGTTCCTCGGCGCCCTCGGCGACCAGCTTGGACGCGGTGGGTTCGGGGACCCAGGCACCGTCGATGGAACCGGACTTGTAGGCATCCGGGGTCACCTTGTTGTCCGTACGGATGACGGAGACGTCACCCTTGCCGCTCTGGGCGTCGACCTTCCAGCCCTTCTCGGAGATCCAGTTGAGGAAGGCCACGTCCTGCGTGTTGCCGAGCTGCGGGGTGGCTATCTTCTTGCCCTTGAGGTCGTCCAGGGTCTTGATCTTCTTCGGGTCGACGACCAGCTTCACCCCGCCCGAGGCGGAACCGCCGATGATCCTCAGGTTCTTGCCCTTGGACTTGGTGAATCCGTTGATCGAGGGCGACGGGCCGATGAAACCGATGTCGATCGACTTGGCGTTGAGCGCCTCGATCTCGGAAGGGCCGGCGTTGAACTGGGAGGTCTTGAGCAGGGTGCCGCCGAGTTCCTTCTGGAAGATCCCCTCCTGGTCACCGACCAGCGCGGTGGCGTGCGTCAGGTTGGGGAAGTAGCCGATCCGCACGGTGTCCGTGGAGAGCTTCTTCGCGTCGGCGGCGACGTCCGACTTCCTGGAGTCGTCGTCCTTCGCCTCGGAGCCGTATCCGCAGGCGGTGAGCGCGACGGCGAGCAGCGGCAGGACGGCGGCAGCGGAGAGACCGCGGCGCAGCGTGGTACGGGGGGCAGGCACGGGAGGCATTCCTCTCGTCGGCCCGGTGCTCACATCCCTCGGGATCTACGGGGACGCGGCCGGGAAGTCGGCGGGTCTTCGTCTGAACTGGCTGTGCTGGTGGTGCGGTCGGTGCGAGTGGGCGCGCAGGCAGTGCGCGTACGTCATCGCGCACATCGCGCGACCCCGCCCTGGCCGCTGCCGAGGGCGCCGCTGCCGACGCGACCGCCCTCCTTGGCGAACGTGGAGTAGATGTCGATGTCCATCAGAAGTCCCATGCGGCGTCGTCGGCCACCTCGGCCGCGGTCTCGGTCACGGCGGTGAACGAGGCACCGGCCATGCCGGCCGTCAGCGTGGTGCCGTCCGCCGGGTCGATCAGCAGGAAGGAACCAGTGCGCCGGGAGTCCGCGTACGCGTCGAGGGCCAGCGGCTCCGCGGTGCGGACGACGATCCGGCCGATGTCGTTGGCGACGAGCCGGCCGGGCGCCGGGTGCTGGGAGAGGTCGTCCAGCGTGAGGCGCGAGGGGATGTCCTTGACGATCGCCTTGACGGTGCGGGTGGTGTGCTTGAGCAGCACCCGCTGGCCGACGGTGAGCGGCTGGTCGGCGACGTGGCAGACGGTCGCCTCGACATCCTGCGTGACCGCGGGCGCGTCGTCGGCCGGCGCGATCAGGTCACCGCGCGAGATGTCGATGTCGTCGGCCAGGCGGATCGTCACCGACTGGGGCGCCCAGGCGATGTCCACGCTCTCGCCGAGCGCGTCGATCGCGGTGACCGTCGTCGTACGGCCCGAGGGCAGCACGGTGACGGCCTCGCCGACACGGAACGCACCGGCCGCGATCTGTCCCGCGTAGCCCCGGTAGTCGGGGTGCTCGGCGGTCTGCGGGCGGATGACGTACTGGACCGGGAAGCGGGCGTGGCAGACGGTGAGGTCATGGCTGACCGGCACCGTCTCCAGGTGCTCCAGGACGGTCGGGCCGCCGTACCAGTCCATGTGGGCGGACGGCTCCACGACGTTGTCGCCGGCCAGTGCGGAGATCGGGATCGCGGTGATCTCGGGTACGCCCAGGGACGCGGCGTACGCGGTGAACTCCTCGGCGGCGGCGGCGAAGACGGGCTCCGCGTAGTCGACCAGATCCATCTTGTTCACGGCCAGCACCACGTGCGGCACCCGCAGCAGCGCGGCGACGGCGGCATGGCGGCGGGTCTGCTCGACGACTCCGTTGCGGGCGTCGACCAGGACGACGGCCAGCTCGGCGGTCGATGCCCCCGTCACCATGTTCCGGGTGTACTGCACATGCCCCGGGGTGTCGGCCAGGATGAACCGGCGGCGCGGGGTCGCGAAGTAGCGGTAGGCGACATCGATCGTGATGCCCTGCTCACGCTCGGCCCGCAGCCCGTCGGTCAGCAGCGCCAGGTCGGGTGCCTCCTGACCCCGGCTGCGCGAGGCGTGCTCGACGGCCTCCAACTGGTCGGCGAGGACCGACTTGGAGTCGTGCAGCAGTCGTCCCACGAGGGTGGACTTGCCGTCGTCGACGGACCCCGCGGTGGCGAACCGCAGCAGGGTGGTGGCCGACAGCTGCTCCGGGTGCCGGTTGAGTGTGGTCATCTAGAAGTACCCCTCGCGCTTACGGTCTTCCATCGCGGCCTCGGACATCTTGTCGTCGGCACGTGTCGCGCCCCGCTCGGTGAGCCGGGAGGCGGCTATCTCGTCGATCACGGCGTCCAGTGTCGTCGCGTCCGAGTCGACGGCGCCGGTGCACGACATGTCGCCGACCGTGCGGTAGCGGACCTGCCGGGTCTCGACCCGCTCGCCCTCCTTGGGGCCGCCCCAGTCGCCCGCGGTCAGCCACATGCCGGAGCGGCTGAACACCTCGCGCTCATGGGCGAAGTAGATCTCCGGCAGCTCGATGCCCTCGCGCGCGATGTACTGCCAGACGTCCAGCTCGGTCCAGTTGGAGATCGGGAAGACCCGGACGTGCTCGCCCGGCGCGTGGCGGCCGTTGTAGAGCTGCCACAGCTCGGGGCGCTGGCGGCGCGGATCCCACTGGGAGAACTCGTCGCGCAGCGAGAAGACCCGCTCCTTGGCGCGTGCCTTCTCCTCGTCACGGCGTCCGCCGCCGAACACGGCGTCGAAGCGGTGCTGCTGGATGGCCTCGGTCAGCGGCACGGTCTGCAACGGATTACGTGTGCCGTCCGGGCGCTCACGGAGCTTGCCGGCGTCGATGTACTCCTGCACGGAGGCGACGTGCAGCCGCAGTCCGTGGCGCACCACCGCGCGGTCGCGGTACTCCAGCACCTCCGGGAAGTTGTGCCCGGTGTCGACGTGCAGCAGCGCGAACGGCACGGGCGCGGGCGCGAAGGCCTTGAGCGCCAGATGCAGCATCACGATGGAGTCCTTGCCGCCGGAGAAGAGGATCACCGGCCGCTCGAACTCGCCCGCCACCTCGCGAAGGATGTGCACGGCCTCGGACTCCAGGGAGTCCAGGTGGCTGAGTGCGTACGGATTGTCGGTGCCTTCCGGCACGGTCGCGACGGTCGTCACGCCGCCCCCCTCTCGCTCAGCAGCGCGTACAGCTCCGCCGCGGACTCCTGCACGGTCTGATGGTGCGACTCGATCCGCAGATCCGGCGACTCGGGCGCCTCGTAGGGGTCGTCGACCCCGGTGAGCCCGCTGATCTCGCCCGCCGCCTGCTTGGCGTAGAGGCCCTTCACATCACGTACGGAGCACACCTCGACCGGGGTCGCGACATGCACCTCCAGATACGCGGTCCCCTCGGCCTGGTGCCGCTTGCGGACCGCGTCCCGGCTGTCCGCGTACGGGGCGATGACCGGGACCAGCACCTTCACGCCGTTGGCCGCCAGCAGCTCGGCGACGAAGCCGATCCGCTGGACGTTGGTGTGGCGGTCCTCGCGGGAGAAGCCGAGACCCGCGGAGAGGAACTCCCGGATCTCGTCACCGTCGAGCACCTCCACGCGATGCCCCTCGCCGCGCAGCCGCCCGGCGAGTTCGTACGCGATGGTGGTCTTGCCCGCGCTCGGCAGACCGGTCAGCCAGATGGTGGCTCCCGTCTCCGTCACGCTCATCGAAGTCTCCTGATCAGTCGTCATCAGCCGTGCAGACCACACTCGGTCTTGCCCCGGCCGGCCCAGCGCCCGGCGCGGGCGTCCTCGCCCTCCAGTACCCGGCGGGTGCAGGGCGCGCAGCCCACGGAGGCGTATCCGTCCATCAGCAGCGGGTTGGTGAGAACGCCGTGCTCCGCCACGTACGCGTCGACGTCGTCCTGCGTCCAGCGGGCGATCGGTGAGACCTTGACCTTCTGCCGCTTCTCGTCCCAGCCGACGACCGGAGTGTTCGCGCGAGTGGGGGACTCGTCGCGGCGCAGCCCGGTCGCCCAGGCCGCGTACGAACTCAGGCCTTCCTCAAGGGGCTTGACCTTCCGCAGCTTGCAGCACAGGTCGGGGTCGCGGTCGTGCAGCCCCGGTCCGTGCTCGGCGTCCTGCTCGGCCACGGACTGCCGCGGGGTCAGGGTGATGACATTGACGTCCATCACCGCCTCCACCGCGTCGCGGGTGCCGATCGTCTCGGGGAAGTGATAGCCGGTGTCGAGGAAGACCACGTCGACGCCCGGGAGGGCGCGCGAGGCGAGGTGCGCGACGACCGCGTCCTCCATGGAGGAGGTGACGCAGAACCGCTTGCCGAAGGTGTCGGCGGCCCACCGCAGGATCTCCGGAGCGGAGGCGTGCTCCAGCTCCCGGCCCGCGCGGCCCGCCAGCTCCTCGAGTTCCTCGGCGGTGCGCTCCTCGGACTGAGTATCCGTCATATCCCGTCCCCTTTCCCCTCGTCTTTCCCCTCCTCGTGCCGCAGCCCGCGGGCCAGCAGGCCCAGGAACTTCAGCTGGAACGCGCGGTTGCAGGAGGCACACTCCCAGGCGCCGTGCCCGGTCTCGTGCGGGCGCAGGTCCTCGTCGCCGCAGTAGGGGCAGTGGAACGGCGCGGCACGTTCGCTCATGACAGCGACTCCGCACTGGCCCGCGCCACCCAGGTGGCGAACCGCTCGCCGTCCTCGCGCTCCTCCTGGAAGCGGCCCAGGACCCGCTCGACGTAGTCGGGCAGCTCGGCCGAAGTGACCTTCAGGCCACGGACCTTGCGGCCGAAGCCGGCCTCCAGGCCCAGGGCGCCGCCCAGGTGCACCTGATAGCCCTCGACCTGCTTGCCGTCGGCGTCCAGGACGAGCTGGCCCTTGAGGCCGATGTCGGCGGTCTGGATGCGGGCGCAGGCGTTGGGGCAGCCGTTGATGTTGATGGTGAGCGGTTCGTCGAAGTCCGGCAGGCGCCGCTCCAGTTCGTCGATCAGCGAGGCGCCGCGGGCCTTCGTCTCGACGATCGCCAGCTTGCAGAACTCGATGCCGGTGCAGGCCATCGTGCCACGTCGGAACGGGGAGGGCTGCACCTGGAAGTCGAGCGCCTCCAGTCCGGCGACCAGGGAGTCCACCTGGTCCTGTGCCACGTCGAGGATGAGCATCTTCTGCTCGACGGTGGTCCGCAGCCGGTCCGAGCCGTGCGCCGCGGCGAGATCGGCGATCTTGGCGAGGGTGGATCCGTCCACGCGGCCGACCCTGGGTGCGAAACCGACGTAGAAGCGGCCGTCCTGCTGCCGGTGCACACCCACGTGGTCGCGCCAGCGGCTGCTGGGCTGCTCGGGCGCGGGCCCGTCGGTCAGCGGACGCTTCAGATATTCGTCCTCCAGCACCTGGCGGAACTTCGCGGGGCCCCAGTCGGCCATCAGGAACTTCAGGCGGGCGCGGGTGCGCAGCCGCCGGTATCCGTAGTCGCGGAAGATGCCGACGACTCCGGCCCAGACGTCCGGAACCTCCTCGAGCGGCACCCAGGCGCCCAGCCGCTCGGCCAGCCTCGGGTTGGTGGAGAGCCCGCCACCGACCCAGACGTCGAAGCCCGGACCGTGTTCGGGGTGGACCACACCGACGAACGCGATGTCATTGATCTCGTGCACCACGTCCTGCACGGGCGAGCCGGAGATCGCGGTCTTGAACTTGCGCGGCAGGTTGGAGAATTCCTTGTTGCCGATGTAGCGGTCGTGGATCTCGTCGACGGCGGGTGTGCCGTCGATGATCTCGTCGGCGGCGATACCCGCCACGGGGGAGCCGATGATCACGCGGGGGCAGTCGCCGCACGCCTCGGTGGTGGAGAGACCGACGGCCTCCAGCTTCTCCCAGATGGCCGGGACGTCCTCGATGCGGATCCAGTGCAACTGGATGTTCTGCCGGTCGGTGATGTCCGCGGTGCCGCGCGCGTACTCCTGCGAGATCTCGCCGATGACCCGCAGCTGCGCGGTGGTCAGCCGGCCGCCGTCGATCCGCACCCGCAGCATGAAGTACGTGTCGTCCAGCTCCTCCGGCTCCAGGATCGCGGTCTTGCCGCCGTCGATCCCGGGCTTGCGCTGGGTGTACAGACCCCACCAGCGCATGCGCCCGCGGAGATCGTTGGGGTCGATCGAGTCGAATCCCCGCTTGGAATAGATCGTCTCAATGCGTGTCCGCACATTGAGACCGTCGTCGTCCTTCTTGAACTGCTCATTGCCGTTGAGCGGAGTGTGGTGCCCCACGGCCCACTGGCCTTCGCCACGGTGGCGTCCGGCCTTGCGGCGGGGCGTGGTGAGCGCAGGCTGTTCCGGGGTAGCGGCCATGACGGTACGTCCTTCGGGACTGCGGGAGGGCGGCTCTGAACTGCACACTCGCGCTGAGGCGCGGCGGTGCGCAGAGTTTGTGGAGAAAAGGGGATCGCGGCGGTGCTGGGACTCTCAGCTCGCCGGACAGATGGCGCTGGACACGCGGCCGAGGTCGACGTGGCGTCGACTCACCAAGGCAATTCCAGTTCCAGGCATGACGGAAGCGTGTCACGCACATCTCGGAGCAGTCCACCACTATCCATGATGTGGACGAGAGTGTCCCGTGATGCGAGACGTGTGGTGCCTGTCACTCCATCCGTCCGGGTCGGGTCGCCCGTAATGGCCGCAATCACCCCGATCGGTGCCGGAGCCGTTCTCCTGGCACTACCGCCCCGACCCTGGCCACGGTCCCGGTGTCGCCACCTCGGGCTCCAGCTCCACCTTCGTGTCGAAGAGCCGGAAGCCGCGCCGCAGGTAGTTGTCCATGGCGTGCGGGCCGTCCTTGGAACAGGTGTGCAGCCAGACCCGCTTGGTCGGCGTCCGCTCCGGCCGGCGCTCGGCCAGGTCCCAGGCGCGGGCGACCCCGTACGAGAGCAGATGACCTCCGATCCGGCGCCCCCGGAAGGCCGGTATCAGCCCGAAGTACATGATCTCGACCACGCCGTCGTCCTGCGGGTCCAGTTCGATGTATCCGGCCGGGGTGCCGTCGGCGTACGCCACCCAGGTCTCCGCGCCGGGCCGGTCCAGGACCTCCTGCCACTGCGCGTACGTCATCGAGAGCCGGTCCGTCCACTGGATGTCGCCGCCGACCGCCGTGTAGAGGAACCGGCTGAACTCGGGAAGCGGTACCTCCGAGCGCACGATCCGCACGTCGCCCTCCGGGACCGCGGCGGGGCGCAGATCGTCGGGGGAGGTCTGTTCCAGGGACCAGATGGTCACCTCGGCGGTGGTGGCAGCGGTGCGCGCGGGGTTGTTCATGGCTGCCAGGGAACCATGCCGCGCGGCCCCGGCCCAAGCCGGTCCCGCCGCTCGGGACGGCCGGGCGCCTTTGTCACCGGGCCTATCCGCCCGTACGCGCCCTGACCACCACCGGCGCGGTCGAGCGCGGCAGCAGATCGGCCGGGTGCTCCGGGTGGATCACCTCCACCTCGACCCCCTCGCCGAAGCGGTACGGGCGGTGCGCCAGTACCTCCGCCAGATGGCGCCTGATCCGTGAGATCTCCGCCCGCACCGTCACCGTCCGGGTCGCGTCGCCGAAGATGTCCTGCGCCAGCTCCGACGCCGTACGCCCCTCGCGGTGCAGCGCCAGGGCGTACAGCAGCTCCGCGTGGCGCGGCGAGAGCCGCTGTGTCCAGGTGCTGACCGCACTTGCCACATTGACCGTGAGACCGCGCGGCCGGCTCAGATCCAGCACCACCCGGCGCCGCGACTCGTCCGAGGGTCCGTCCGTGACCTGCACCAGCCAGCCGCCGGACAACGGCTCGACCCGGCACATGCCGAGCGACGGCAGCCACACCCGGCCCGGCTGCAACGACTTGGGCAGCGGCAGCCGGTCGACCGGCGGCATCCCGGTGACCCCGGCGAGCCAGCCGTGGGTGTCCACCGCCAGGGCCCGGCCGCCCAGCCTGCACAGCAGCGGCGCCGCCACCGAACGCAGCCGGTCGATCGCCTGCAGATGACGGTTCTTGATCTCGCTCTCGGCGAGCCGGGCGACCGAACCGACCAGGGCGAGCGATGCCGGATGGAAGGTGGACGCCGGACCGCTGAGGTCGACGATGCCGATCAGCCGGTTGTCCCGCGGATCACGCACCGGGGACGCCGCACACGTCCAGTTGTGCAGACTCCGCACGAAGTGCTCCGACGAATGGACCTGGACCGGTGTGCGCGAGACGAGCGCCGTACCGATCGCGTTCGTCCCCATGCTCGCCTCGGCCCAGGCCGCGCCCTCCGCCAGACAGATGTCGTCCGCCCGGCGCAGCACGCCCGTATTGCCCCGGCGCCACAGCACCCGGCCCTCCACATCGGTGACCACCACGATCTGCTGGGCGGCGTCCGCGAGGGAGACCAGGCTCTCGTTCAGCAGCGGCATCACCTCGCCCAGCGCCGACGTCCGGCGCCGGCGCTCGATCTCGTCCATCTCCAGCAGCACGCTCTCGGTGGACTGATCCGGATCGACACCGCTGCGCAGCACCCGGTCCCACGAGGCGCCGATCTCCGCCCGCGGAGCGGCCGGAGAACGCCCGCCGGCGAGCCTGGCCTCCCTGGCCCGGTGGATCACGCGCAGGGCCTCGACGGACTGCGGTACGGCCGATCGCGCCACCACGGCAGGGCTTGTCTCCACGCTCGTTCCCCCCAGATGCCAGGGCCGGCTCGACGGCCCGCGGGCCCATCCTGCCCGCTGTGAGGGGACCGATACTGCGCACTCCACACAATGGTTGCAACCCTTTGCAACTCTGGCGAGCGGGTGCGGGTCCGTACGAGAGTGGCGGAACACCGTACGGCGGGGCCTGTGCTCCCTGTTCGGTGTGCACAGCATGGAGGGTGGTGCCGTGTCGGCGCAGCACCACCCTCCGTTGCTGTACGTCCGCCTCATGGACGCTCGTTCGACTCGCACCGGGCGCGCCCCGCCCCTGGGATCCGGCCCGAGCCGAACGCAAGGCCCTATCGCTCGACGGGCCGGGCCCGTTCCACGACCGAGGCCAGATCGAGGCTGTGCGGCAGCGTCCCGAACGCCGCTCCCCGGTCCCCGCCCAGCCGTGACGCGCAGAACGCGTCGGCCACCTCCGGCGGCGCCCAGCGCACCAGCAGCGAGCCCTGCAGTACGAGAGCCATCCGCTCGACCAGCCGACGGGCCCGCGCCTCGATCCCGTTCAGATCGGCCAGCTCCGTCAGCATGTCCTTGATCGCCCCGTCCAGCCGGTGATCGGCACCTCGTGCCCTGCCGACCTCCTGGAGGAACGCGTTCAGCGCCGACGGCTCGCGCTGCAGCGCCCGCAGCACATCCAGGGCCTGTACGTTCCCCGAGCCCTCCCAGATCGAGTTGAGCGGCGCCTCGCGCAGCAGCCGGGGCATTCCGGACTCCTCGACGTAGCCGTTGCCGCCGAGACACTCCAGCGCCTCGGCCACCATCGGTGTGCACCGCTTCGTCACCCAGTACTTCGCGGTGGGCACCGCGATCCGCAGGAAGGCCCGCTCGCTCTCCGAGTCGGCGTCGTACGCGGCCGCCAGCCGCAGCGCCAGCACCGTCGCGGCCTCCGACTCCAGCGCCAGATCGGCCAGCACATTGCGCATCAGCGGCTTGTCGATCAGCACCCCGCCGAAGGCGCTGCGGTACGTGCAGTGGTGGATCGCCTGTGCCACCGCCTGCCGCATCAGCGCCGCCGAACCGACCACACAGTCCAGCCGGGTCGCCGCCACCATCTCGATGATGGTGCGCACCCCCCGCCCCTCGTCACCGACCCGGCGCGCCCACGTCCCGTCGAACTCGACCTCGCTCGACGCATTCGACCGGTTGCCCAGCTTGTCCTTCAGCCGCTGGATCGCGAACGTGTTGCGGGTGCCGTCGGGCAGCACCCGGGGCAGCAGGAAACACGTCAGACCCTCCGGCGCCTGCGCGAGGACCAGGAAGCCGTCGGACATCGGGGCCGAACAGAACCACTTGTGGCCGGTGAGCAGGTACTCACCCGGGGCCGCCAGCGGCTCGGCCCGCGTCGTGTTGGACCGTACGTCCGTGCCGCCCTGCTTCTCCGTCATGCCCATCCCGAAGAGCACACCGGCCTTCTGCGCGGCGGGCCGCAGCTCCTGCTCGTACACCGTCGAGGTCAGCAGTGGTTCCCACTCGGCGGCCAGTGCCGGATCGGTCCGCAGCGCGGGCACCGCCGCGTGCGTCATCGACAACGGACAGCCGTGTCCCGCCTCCGCCTGCGTCCACACCAGGAAGCCGGCCGCCCGCCGCACATGACCGGCGGGCCTGCCCCAGGCGTCGGTCAGACCCGCGGAGACCGCATGGCCCAGCAGCCGGTGCCAGGCCGGATGGAACTCCACCTCGTCGATGCGGTTGCCGTACCGGTCGTGGGAGCGCAGCACCGGCGGATTCCCGTTCGCCTGCGCCCCCCACTCCTGCGCCTGCGCGGAGCCGGCGGCCCGGCCCAGCTCGCCGAGCTCGACCCGCGCCGTGGCCAGAAGTTCGGGTGGCATGTGACGTTGCACGGCCTCGGTGAGTGCGAGGTCGGCGGCGAAGACGTCGTAGCCGTTCAGCGGCGGTACCTGGTTGGACACTGTGTGGGTGGTGGCTGCCATGCCGCTACGGTAAGGACGTGCAGGCAGCAAATGAAACACCCGAGCGGCCACCGGGGCGGCTCCACCGCGCCCGAGTCCTCTACCGCAACGTATCCAAGCGGCAGATGGTCTGGCAGTTGCTCAAGGACACCATCAACTCGTGCATGGAGTACCGCATTCTGGGACTCGCCGCCGAGGCGGCGTTCTTCACCCTGCTGTCCCTGCCACCGCTGCTGCTCGGTCTGATCGGGCTGCTCGGATATGTCGACGAGTGGACCAACACCACCACGGTCGCCTCCATCGAGCGGAACATCCTCAACGCCGCGCAGACGGTGCTCAGCGAGCGGGGCGTGAACGACTTCGCCAAACCGCTCCTGGCGGACGTCACCACCGGCGCGCGGCCCGACGTCATCTCGATCGGCTTCGCGATCGCGCTCTGGTCCGGCTCCCGCGCCGTCAACGTCTTCATCGACACGATCACGGTGATGTACGGCCTCGACGGCCAGCGCGGCATCGTCAAGACGCGGCTGCTCTCCTTCCTGCTGTACGTCGTCGCGCTGCTGCTCGGCGCCGTCGTGCTGCCGCTGCTCGTGGTCGGCCCGGACAGGGTCGTGGAGTTCATCCCCTGGGGCACCGAGCTCATAAGCGTGCTGTACTGGCCGGTGGTGATATTGCTGTCGATCGCGTTCCTGACGACGCTCTACCACGTGTCCGTGCCGGTCCGTTCGCCGTGGATCGAGGACGTGCCGGGGGCGCTGGTGGCGCTCGCGATGTGGGTGCTCGGCAGTTTCCTGCTGCGGATCTACCTCACCAGTACGGTCGAGGGGCCCACGATCTACGGCTCGTTGGCCGCGCCGATCGCCGTCCTGCTGTGGATCGGGATCTCCGCGTTCGCGGTGCTGGTGGGGGCGGCGGTCAATGCCGCCATCGACCGGGTGTGGCCCTCACTGGCGACGGCCGCCGCGCGCGCGGCCAACGACCGGGTACGGGCGGCCCAGGCCGCGGAGTTCGTGGCCCGGACGCAGGCGGACAACCAGGACGGCGACCTGGACGACGACGGGGAGGACGACGACGGCGGCAGCCCCTACATGCCGTCCGAGTTCCCGGAACGCTGGTCGAGATTCCTGCCGCCGGACGACGTGAAGTCCCGGCTGCAGCCGAGCCGCGACAAGGAGCCGGACCGGCCGGACGACTCGTCCGGCGGCTGAGGACGTCCGCCGGCTGGTCGGCGGATGCGGGTGGTGCGGTCGGTGAGGGTGGTGCGGCCGGGATCGTGGGCGCCGGAATCCCCGGGGGTGTCAGGGTGTTGTCGTCGCGCAGGGCGACGAGGTGCGCGCCCGGCGTACGGCAGCCGACCTCGACCGTGACCGTCGCGCCGCTGTCGGTGATGCACTCCATCGGCGCCGTCGTCACCGCGGCCGGGAAGCTGATTCCGTCCGCCGACGAGATGAGCGTGTGAGGCATGGACGACAGGTACGAAGAGTGGGCGTCGAGGTTCGACGGCGCGACCCTGTGGACACTGAGCGTGCCGGACGGATCGGCCCATGCGGTGCTGCCGGACGGCTGCATGGACCTGCTCTGGATCGACGGACGGCTGCTCGTGGCGGGACCCGACACGCGTGCCACGACGGCGGCCGTCGGGACCGGCGGGCGGTACACCGGAATCCGCTTCGTACCCGGCACGGCCCCCGCGCTGCTCGGTGCGCCGGCGCACGAACTGCGCGACCGCCGGGTCGATCTCGCGGACCTGTGGCCGGGCGCGCTGGTCCGGGAACTCACCGAGCGCCTGGCGGAAGCCCCCGACCCCGCTGCAGGGCTGGAGACCATCGCGCTGCGACGAGCGGTCGACACGGCTCCGCCGGACCCGCTGATGCGGTCCGTCGCCACGCAGCTCGGTGACGGCCGGTCCGTCGCCGACATCGCGCGGACGGTGGGCCTCGGCGCCCGTCAGCTGCACCGCCGGTCACTCGCGGCCTTCGGCTACGGGCCCAAGACGCTGGGCCGGATCCTGCGGCTGCAGCGTGCGCTCGCCCTCGCCCGGTCCGGGACGCCCTACGCCGAGGCGGCGGTCGCGGCGGGCTGCACCGACCAGGCCCATCTCGCACGGGAGATGCGCGACCTGGCCGGGACCACCCTGACCGCCCACTTGGCGCCCTCGTGAGGCGCCCGGACGGGCGCCGGGCTCAGCCGTTGGCGGCGAACAGCGACACCGCGCAGCCATCCGGGTCGAGGACCGTCGCGTAGCGCTGCCCCCACACCGCGTCCCACGGCTTCAGATGCCCTCGGTACCCGGCGCCGGTCAGGTCGTCGTACACCGTGTCCACCTCCGCCGGGCTGTCACAGAGGAAGGCGAGTGAGAGGCGTTCCCCGCCGTGCGACGGGGACCAGTCGGGATCGAACGAGCGGGTGACCTCCTCGGTGTCCCACAACAGACGCTGTCCGCCCGGGAGCGTCACTTCGACATGGGGTGCGGATTCCGCGTCGGCGGGGATGTCGAGTCCGAGCCGTCGGTAGAAGGTGAGCGATGCGGCCAGATCCGAGGTGATGATGCCGATCGCGTCCATGCGTGGAGTCATGCTCCGACCTTAGGACGGCCATCGTCACGGGTCTTGTAGGAAACGGACATGGACGGTGGACCGCGGGGCCGCAGGACGTGCGGGGATGCGGAAGCTGCGGCGCCTTCGTCGGCGTGGACGGTCCGCGGGCGGGCCTGCCGGGGACCGTGATCCCCGGCAGGCCCGCCCTGCCTCTCAACCCGCCCCGCCGTCGTGGCGGGCGGCACGGACCCGCGTCATGGCGGGCGGCACCGCCCCGCCGTCACTGCGACGGGGTGCTCGCCGTGCAGTCGGCGGGCGATGTGCCCGGGTCGGTCAGCGCCAGACCGAGCTGGGCGCGTTCGGTCACCCAGCGGCTCGGGCGGTGACGCGGGTCGCCCGTCGTGCGGTGCAGCGCCCGGTGCAGCTCCAGCATCCGCCCGGCACCGATCCGGTCGCCCCAGGCCAGCGGACCGACGGGGTAGCCGAGCCCGGCCGTCACGGCCAGGTCGATGTCGGCAGGGGCGGCGATGGAGCGTTCCGCGATCGATGCCGCGACCGACACGATCGAGGCGAGCAGCCGCTGAGCGACCGAGCCCGCCGTGTCCCGCACGACCGAGACCGCGTACGCGGCCTCGCCGTCCGTGGCGCGGGCCAGCACGGCGCGGGCGTCGCGCGCGGCGGACGGGTCCGCCGCCGGGGTCACGGCCAGCACCCGGCGCCGACCGGCCGCGGGCAGTGGGTCCACGCCGAAGGTGCGCCCCGCGGGCAGCCGGTGCGCGGCGACCGCGGAGGCCACCGTGGTGCCCCAGACCGGAACGAGTACGAGGGCGTCGGCGGACGGCTCCGTGCCGGTTTCGACGACGGCGCCCGCCGCGGTCAGCACCGCGCGCAGCGCGGTCGCGTCCTGGTCCTGCGGTGCGGCGCCGTGGACGAACACCGGGCGGTCGGCGTTGCCCGTGACGGGCGGCTCCGGGGCCGGGCCGGGCGCCTCGGGGCCGTGCTCGTACCAGCCGCGCCCGGTCTTGCGGCCGTGCAGCCCGGCGGCCACCCGGTTCGGGGTGAGGTAAGAGGGGCGGAGCCGGTCCGCGTACCGGAACCCCGTCCAGATCGAATCGATCACCGTGGCCGTCACGTCCAGACCCGTGAGGTCCATCAGCTCGAACGGGCCCATCCGCAGCCCGAGCACCTCGCGGGCGATCCGGTCGATGTCCGCCGGGCTGGAGACCGTCTCCTCCAGGAGCGCGAGGGCCTCGGTCACCAGGCCGCGGCCCGCGTGATTGACGAGGAAGCCGGGGGTGTCGGCGACCGTGACCGCACGGTGTCCACAGCTCTCGACGAAGGCGGTGAGGGCCGGCGGAATCTCCGGACGGGTGGCCGCGCCGGGCACCACCTCGACGATCCTCATCAGCGGCACCGGATTGAAGAAGTGCAGCCCGGCCAGGCGCGTCGGGTCCTTCAGCGCCGCGGCGATCCGGGTGACCGACAGGGAGGAGGTGTTGGTCGCGAAGACGGCCGTCGTGGGCAGGGTCCGCTCCAGCCGGCCGAAGACCTCCGTCTTGGTGTCGAGGTCCTCCCGCACGGCCTCGACGACCAGTTCCACGTCCGGACCCGCCCCCCACGGGTTGTCCAGCGGGATCAGCCGCTCCAGGGCGGCTGCGGAGTCCTCGGCGGACATCCGGCCCTTCTGCACGGCCCGTTCGAGCATGGACCGTACGAAGTCCACGGCGGCCGTCACCGCCTCCGTCCGTACGTCGCACAGCTCGACGGTGTGTCCGGCGGTCGCCGCCCACTGGGCGATGCCGCGGCCCATGGCCCCGGCGCCGACGATCCTGATACGCATGGCGGTTGCGGTCCTCTCGGGGTGTGACATGTGATCCGTCCCAGCGAAGATAGACGCGGTCCGGGCCCATGTCCTCGCGAGGCAGCCGCAGTTCGGCCACGGTCGGCGGCGGCACCGTGTCAGCGGCCATTGATTGCCGTCCAATATCAAACTAGGGTCCGATCAAGACGTCTGATCAATGAATCCCATCGGTGGGGCCGGTGACCGAAGTGGCGGACATGGAATTGCGTCATCTGTCCGCGTTCGTCGCCGTGGCGGAGGAGCTGCACTTCGGGCGGGGCGCCGAACGGCTGCAGGTGGCCCGGCCGCCGTCGAGTCGGCAGATCAGGCAGCTGGAGAAGGCGGACAGCGGACCGACTCGGTCGCCGGGTGCGAGGGTCGGCGACACACGCCACACGTCATCGAAAGGGCGAAGACACGCCCCTCATCACCGAAAGGTCACGCCGTGCCCGACCAGCAGCCCGATGTCGTCATCTGTGAACCGCTGCGCACCCCCATCGGCCGTTTCGGCGGAGTGTTCGCCCAGCAGACCCCGGCCGCGCTCGCGGCTCGCGTCATCGCCGAGGTGGTCGCCCGCACCGGGATCGACCCGGCGGCGGTCGACGAGGTCGTCCTCGGGCACTCCTACCCGTCCGCCGAGGCCCCCGCCATCGGCCGGGTCGCGGCCCTCGACGCCGGGCTGCCCGAGACCGTCACCGGCTCCCAGATCGACCGCCGTTGCGGCTCCGGCCTCCAGGCCGTCCTCGACGCCGCGATGCAGATCCGGGCGGGCTTCAGCGATGTCGTCATCGCGGGCGGTGTCGACGTGATGAGCGCCGCCCCGTACTACACGCACGAAGGACGCTGGGGCATCAAGGGCCCCGGTCTCCAGCTCCACGACGCGCTGGCCAGGGGCCGGGTGACCGCGGGCGGCGTCAACCACCCCGTGCCCGGCGGGATGATCGAGACCGCCGAGAACGTACGCCGCGCCTACGGCATCAGCCGCGCCGACCAGGACGCGCTCGCGCTGCGCTCGCAACAGCGCGCCGGCCGGGCTGCCGCGCAGGGGTGGTACGACGCGGAGACCGTCCCCGTCACCGTACGGACCCGCAAGGGCGAGACGGTCGTGACCGCGGACGAGCATCCCCGCCCCGACACCACCGCCGAGCAACTCGCCGCGCTGCGCCCGATCATGGCGAAGTCCGATCCCGGGGCGACCGTCACCGCGGGCAACGCCAGCGGGCAGAACGACGCGGCCGCCGCCTGCCTGGTGACCAGCGCTGCCACCGCCGAACGGCTCGGTCTCGACCCACTGGTCCGACTGGTCTCCTTCGCCCGCGCCGGGGTACCCGCCGCGACCATGGGCATCGGTCCCGTCCCGGCGACCCGGGCCGCCCTCGACCGTGCCGGACTCACCCTCGCCGACCTCGACCTGATCGAGCTCAACGAGGCATTCGCCGCTCAAGTGATCGCCTGTACACGCGAGTTGGGTCTCGGTGACATCGACCACGAGCAGCGCATCAACGTCAACGGCTCCGGCGTCTCCCTCGGCCATCCGGTCGGTGCCACCGGCGCCCGCATCCTCGCCACGCTCACCCGTGAACTGCATCGCCGCGAGGCCCGGTACGGCCTGGAGACCATGTGCATCGGCGGCGGGCAGGGCCTTGCCGCGGTCTTCGAACGCATCGCCGTCTGAGGTGTGCCGTCGGCAGTGGGACGCCTGGCGTCCCGCTGCGGCCGCGATTCAGGGTCCGCGAAGCCGGTGTGCGTGGTGGAGTCGTTGACGCACTTCCCTCCCTGAGGGCCGCCGAGGCGGGGGTGCGTCCGGCACCGGCGGCGTGGGGCAAGGCGTGCCTCGGCCGACGTCGGTCCGGGCGCTCGCGCCCCGCTCCATTTCCAGCGGTACCGCGAGGTGGTCCCACTCCGCCTCAGGGCCGGTCAGCCGGTTGAGCCGGGCCGGCACCGCGCCGTCCGCGCCAAAAAACACGGCGGCGATCTTCGTGCCGCCCAGGTCGAGGCCGATCACGGGGGCGCCGGTGCCGCCGGACGAGGCGGAACTCATCGGACCGGCGGCAGACCGGCGGCGCGCAGGCGCTGGGCGACCAGACCGACCGACTCTTCGCTCAGCCGGATCTGCGGGAAGGCGGTGTCGCCGCACTCGATGATGCCGAGCAGGTGGAGCGCCGCCTTGAACGAGCCGAGCGCCGAGGAACTGCGGCCCATGTCCGCCTCCGGCCCGACGTCGACCATGCCGAACAGCTCGACGAGCCGCTCCTGCTCCTTCGCGGCGAGTGCCCAGTTCCCGGCCCGCGCGGCGTCGTACAGCCGCACGTAGCCGGCCGGATCGACGTTGCCGATGCCCGGTACGACACCGTCGACACCGGCCAGCAGGGCGGCGTCCACGGTGAGCTCGGAGCCGGTGAGCACGCTGAATCGCGGCGCCGGGCCCTCCCTGCGCCCGTCCCGTCCGCCCAGTTCGACGAGCAGTCGGCGCAGTCCGCCCTCGTCGCCGCTGCTGTCCTTCAGACCGGCCAGCGTGCCGTCCTCGGCGAGCTCGCGCACGAGCGCGGCGGAGAGCTTGCTGTGCACGGCGACCGGGATGTCGTACGCGAACAGCGGCAGATCGACCGCCGCGCGCAGCCGCCGGAAGTGCTGGGCGATCTCCTTGCCATGGGTGCGGGTGTAGAACGGTGCGGTCCCGACCAGGGCGTCCGCGCCCAGTTCCGCGGCGGACCTGGCGTGCTCGACGACGCGCGCGGTGGTGGTGTCGATGACACCGGCGAGCACCGGAACTCGGCCGTCGGCCACGTCGACCACGGTCTCCAGTGCCGTGGCGCGCTGCTCATCGGTGAGGTAGGCGACCTCGCTGGTGGAGCCGAGCGCGAACAGCCCGTGCACCCCGCCGGCGACGAGATGCTCGACGAGCCGGGCGAGGGACGAGGTGTCGACCTCCCCCCGGGAGTCGAGCGGGGTGCAGACCGGCGGGACGACGCCGTGCAGCGGTGCGGTCAGAGGCATGTGAGGGCTCTCCAGCTCGGTCGAAAGAGACATGAGACGTAAGATGTCCTATGTCTGGCCTCACCTTAAACAGATGCTCCGGCGACCGGTCAAGGGCAATCGCACCTCGGGAGGACGTTGTGGTCCGCCCCACCATGGCTCAGGACATGGAGCGCCGGCTCAAGGAGCTGATCCTGGAGCGCATGGGCCCCACCCCCCGGATCCACCCCGGTGGGGCCCTGGAACTGCATCGCTCCGGAAGGAGCGGCGGCCGGGTCAGCCGGAGGTGTTGTCGCGGGCGCGGGCTTCCGAGATACGGCGTCTGACCGGGGCGTAGTGCTCGCCCAGTGCCTTGAGGAAGCCGCTGATGTCCCCGGCCCGCGCGGCGTCCACGATGTTCTGGTGCGCCGCGATCGTCGCCGTCTCGTCGGCGTGCGTGAATCCGTCGAGGTGGGGCGCCACGATCGTGTACACGTCCCAGAACGCCATCGAGAGCTGGCCGATGAGGTCATTGCCGAGCGGGGCGACGAGCAGGGCGTGGAAGGCCCGGTCCGCCTCCATGAAGCCGTGCCCGTCCTGCGCGCCGGTCTCGCGCATGGTGGCGACCAGTCCGTCCAGCGCGTCGAGCTGCTCCGGGCTGAGCAGCGAGACGATCCGGTCGGCCATCCCGCGCTCGAAGAGCTCACGCACGTCGACGAGGTCGGCCATCACCTGGAAGTCGTCGTCGGGGGAGAGCAGGCCACGGAAGGTCAGGCTCTCCACCAGCGCGGAGAGGCTCAGCCTGCCTACATAGGTGCCGTGCCCGTGCCGTACCTCCACGATGTCCAGCGCGTTGAGGATCTTGACCGCCTCACGGACGCTGGAACGGCTCGCGCCGAGGGCCTCGCACAGGGCCGGCTCGGTGGGCAGCGGATCTCCGGGGCTGAGTCGCTCTTCAAGGATGTAGCGCTTGATGCCCTCGACGACTTCCTGCCGAAGCAGCTGCCGGCCGGGCCTCGTACCGGACATATGTGAACTCCCCACCTCTTGACCTCTCTCGATTGTCAAGCTACGTCCCCACGCTATCAAGGCATCAGACATCTGACGTCTGATGTTTTCCTCCGGGCTGCTCGGAGCGGTCGTCTTCCTGGAAGCGGGCGCCGCCGGCTGCACCAGATCCGCGGCATCGCCCCCGCACCGCAGGGCTTCGGTACTGGCTGCCGGTTCGCCTCGCGCTGCGCCGCGGCCAACGAACACGCACGCACCCCACGGAGATCGACCGTCACTTCCGGGACATCGCCGCCGCGCTCGACGTGCCGCTCCTCGCGTACGACGTGCCGGTCTGTGTCCACAGCAAACTCGACCCCGAACTGCTGCTGCCACTTGCCGCGGACGGTGTGCCGGCCGGGGTGAAGGACTCCAGCGGCGACGACGCCTCGTTCCGGCGCCTGACCATCGGCGCACGCGAGCTGCCGGAGTTCTCCGTGCTCACCGGGCACGAACTGGTCGTGGACGCGATGATGCTCTCCGGGGCCGACGGCCCCGTCCCCGAGCTCGGCAATGTGGACCCGCACGGATACGTACGTCTCCACGAGGCCGCGGTACGGGGCGACTGGGCCGCTGTCGCGGCGGAGCAGGACCGCCTCGTCGCGCTCTTCGACATCGTCCGCGCGGCCCGTCCCGGCAAGGCCTCGGCCACCGCCGCAGGCCTCGGCGGGTTCAAGACGGCTCTCATGCTGCGCGGAATCATCGCCACCCACGTGATGAGCCCGCCGATGCGCCCACTGGACGCGGCCGAGACCGCCACGATCGCCGCCTGTCTTGACCACGCGGGGCTCTCCCGGGTCTGACAGGTTCCGAAGAACGCACAAGGGTGCGTGGGTACAGCCCCGGCTGTACCCACGCACCTGTCTGTTTCGGCCCGCTACCCAGGGCCTCTCGGCCGGATCACGCCGGGCTCGCGTGCCTCAGTTCCGCGTGGCGCGGGCGCGGGTGCGGCGGAGCAGCAGGGCTCCGCCGAGCACCATTGCGGCACTCGCCCCGCCGGCCAGGCCCAGGTTGGTGTCGGCACCCGTGTGCGCCAGCTGTGCGGTGATCGCACCCCCTGAGGTGACCATGGGCTGATTGCCGGTCCGCGTTTCATCGGTGACGGGCGTGGCCGGCGGCGTGACCACCGGGGGTGTGACCGGCGGGGTGACCACCGGAGGTGTGACCGGCGGGGTGACCACCGGAGGTGTGACCGGCGGGGTGACGACCGGAGGCGTGACCGGGGGCGTTACGACCGGAGGCGTCACGACCGGGGGTGTGACCGGCGGGGTGACGACCGGGGGAGTGACCGGCGGGGTGACCACCGGAGGTGTGACCGGAGGCGTGACCACTGGCGGCTCGGTGCCCGGCCCGCTCCCGTTCTTGCACTCGTTGCCGACGGCAGGGTTCAGCACTCCGACGACATCGACGGAGTTGCCGCACGCATTGACCGGCGCGTCCACAGGAACCTGGGCGAGGTTGCCGGACAGCACACCGGGGGATTGGGTCGCGGCGCCTTCGGCGCTCGCCCCCTGGCTCTGACTGCCGTTCCCGCTACCGGACTCGTTCCCGCACTTGTTGCCGAACGCGGGGTTGAGCAGCCCGACCACATTCACCGTGTTGCCGCACACGTTGACCGGAACATGCACCGGCACCTGCACGGCGTTGCCCGAGCCGACGCCTGGCGAACCGACGGCGGCGCCATCGGCGGAGGCGTCCGCGAACGCGTATCCGCCGGCCGTGGTCAGGATGCCTGACGCCGCGGCCATCACCAGCACGCTCTTACTCAAGGCTTTTCGCATTGATTGCCCTTTCTTAGGGACACCTCGCGCGAGCGGATCGCTCGCGGTTCATTCACCAGACAATGAGGCTCATGCCGGGGACGTCACCCCGAGGGCTCCGAGCCACATGCCTGGTGACACCCATAACGAGGAGATGATGTCGAAGAAACGCGTAATTCGTGGAAGTCTTGTGATCACTCGGAAGGATTACGCACATGTGTTCACTCCGATTGCGGGGCTCCGTATTTCAGGTGTCCAACTCGACATGTCGAGCGAGTTGTTGACGTCATCGCAATTTTTCGGCATACGCCTGCTCAGGCGGCAGCTGCGAGGCCCATTCGTACTCTTGTCCGTGCGATCTCGGCATTCGAGTGAAAGGAGAGAACCAAACGTCCGGTCGCGAGTTGGGCAGAGGGCTCCGGGTACGGGGCACCAAGTACGAGAAGGGTTAATCGTGATCAAGAAGGTTCTGGCTACGGGTGCTGTGGCCGCCTCCATCCTCGGTCTGGGCGCGACGCAGGCCATGGCGATCGGCGACGACGGCGACACGACCTCGGTCAACGGCAGCGGAGCCTCGCAGTCCTTCGGCAACGCCGAGACGCACGGTGACGGCAGCCCGCAGTTCGGCCTGGTCCAGGGCAGCCTGAACAAGCCCTGCGTCGGCCTGCCGGCCAAGGTCAACGCCGGTTCGCTCGGCGGCGTGGTCCCGGTCGCGGCCCAGGACGTGAACGTGCTGGCCTCGCCGCAGAACCAGCAGTGCACCGAGAATTCCACCCAGGTCAAGGGTGACGAGCCGCTCTCGCACATCGTGAGCGGCGTCCCGGTGCTCTCCGGCAATGGTACCGGCAACAGCTGATCCAGCCGCAGTGACAGGCCCGGGCCGTCGGCGTTCCTCCTCCGCGCGACCCGGGCCTGCTGTTGTCGTTTCCGTTGTCGACACATCGGATTCTCCGATGTTCTCGTTCGTGATGACGGGCGATCGATACTGCGTCATTCGGGCGGTTTTTTCGAGAAATTTCTTCTCGAAGAGTTTCGCCTACGGTCTTACATCGTTACGAATTGCAGCGGCGGAGTTACGAGTGATGAGGACCGCGCTCGTGCGGCACGAAAGACGTGGCCGCTGCGGACTCCGTCAAAAGAAAGGGATCAAAGTGAAGTACACCAAGGTCGCCGCCATCGCCGCCGGAACCCTGATGGCGATGGGTGCCGCCGCGCCCGCGTTCGCCGACTCCGGCGCCGACGGGGGTGCCGCCTCCTCCCCGGGCGTTGTGTCCGGAAACAACGTCCAGGCCCCGGTCCACGTTCCGGCGAACGTCTCCGGCAACACGATCAGCGTCGTCGGCCTGCTCAACTCCGCGTTCGGCAACACCAGCAGCAACGCCTGATCTCTGGTCGGCCGCGCCGAATGCTCGACCGGAAGGCCCTGGAACGCATCGGATGCGGTCCGGGGCCTTCCCCGTTTCCGCTGATCGTTCGAGTGGTCACCGAGAAAACGCGACCGGTCCAGTTGCCATGTCGCAACCGCATCGTTACTCAAGGCGAAAGCGGCAGAAGTCACAGCTAAAGAAGGCTGGTGCGGCGTGGGTACGCGACCGAAATGGATGCCGCTGCAGAAGGGAACCTGAAAGTGAAGTACGCGAAGTCCGCTGCGTTCGTTGCCGGTTCCGTGGTTGCTCTCGGAACGGCTGCTCCCGCCTTCGCCGTTGCCACCGCCACGGCGCCCGATTTCAGCCTCAACGGCGGCGTCAACCAGGTGGTGGAGAGCGCGCCGCAGGCTGTCGACCCGGTCGTCGACCCGGTCGGCGCCGCCGATGCGATGCAGAAGAACGGCAACGTCACCAAGCTGGCCGGCCAGGCCACCGGTGTGGCCAAGGGCGCGGCTCCGCTGATGGGCGGCCTGCCGCTCGGCAGCTGAGTCGTCGCGGCGCAGCGGTTCCCGGCTCATCCGAGGCATTTTTGTTTTTCCTGCGCCGGGCATTCGGCCAACCATCTGCCGGCACAAACATCGTTCGAGTGATTCGGCACGACCATTGCTGTCGCCGTGAGTTGTTCAGTGCGCTCCGGGCGGGCGAGCAATAGAAGAATCAGAAGGGCTTTTCGTGATCAAGAAGATTATGGCCTCGGCAGCCGTCGCTGCTTCGATCGTCGGTGTCTCCGCCGCGATCGCCCCGCAGGCCATGGCCGTCGGCAACGACGGTGGTATGACCTCGGTCAACGGCAACGACACCGTCCAGTCGTACGGCAACTCCGCCACCCACGGTGACTGGAGCCCTCAGTTCGCGCTCATCCAGGGCTCGCTCAACAAGCCCTGCATCGCCCTGCCGGCCAAGGCCGGCGTCGGTTCGGTGCCCGGCGCCGTTCCGGTCTCGGTCCAGGACGTCAACGTCCTGGCCTCGTCGCAGAACCAGCAGTGCACGGAGAACGCCACCCAGGCCAAGGGTGACGAGGCCCTGTCGCACATCCTGAGCGGCGTTCCGGTCCTGTCCGGCAACGGAGTCGGCAACAACTAGGACCGTGAGTCTCCGGTCGCTCGGCGCTGGTTGCTCGGACCTGCCGAGGACGGCGCGACGCGCGGCTTCGAGCCCGCCCGCAGTGCGTGATCCACCCGTGGGGTCGGCACATCCACGAGGCAGCCGTTCTTCGGCGGCCCGGATGCGCCGACCCCACGTCGTGCGTCCGGGCCGCCGTCGGCCCCTCGAAGGGACGGGCGGACTGGGCCGGTTGCCGTAGTGGCGGCGGGCGTCACCCGTCGCACGGGGTAGGGACCATGCATGGACCAGTACGACAGCCAGCGGCCCCACGGCCTGCAACGGCACGCACAGGACGTCACACCCATCTACGACCGACTGCTCGCCGAATGGCAGGCGGCACACGGCGGCCCGGAGCAGGGCCCGTCCGCACGGTCGGGCCTCCCCTGTGCGGGGAGCCGTGTTCCCGCCGCCCGTACTTCCGACGAAGCCGTCGACGGGTGAGACGGGGGGCGCCGAACTCACGCCGGACCGAATGGGGTGGTACTGCGGATCCGACGCTTCGGCGGCGGGTTGATCAGTGCGTTCCACCACGGGACGCTCCGAAAAGTGAAGCGTGACGAAGAAGATGATGGCCGGCGCGGCAGTGGCCGTGTCCCTGGTCGGTCTGTCCGCCGCCGTGGCCCCCGCGTGGTCGGTCTGCCCGTGCCGGTCGCGGTCCAGGACGTCGACGTCCTCCACTCGCCACAGAACCAGCAGTGCGCCGACAACTCCACCCAGGCCAAGGGCGACGAGGCGCTGTCGCACCTCGTCGACGACATTCCGGTGCTCTCGGGCAACGGAACCGGCAACACATGACAGCCGGTCGAGTGCGGTGATCGCGGGCGGACGGCCCCCGTGATGACCCGCACTCCGGTGTGCGGCACGGCCGAGTGGCGTCCGGGGCACAGCGCCCGGGGCCCGTACACGGCGATGCCCACCGCTCCACGGGGGGCGGTGGGCATCGCCATGTGCGGTGGCGGCTCAGCCCAGGCTGCGTACCGGAAGGACGCAGTGCGCGGAGGTCATGATGACCTCTTCGTCGGCTGCGAACGACCGCAGCAGTTCCTCACTGACCGGCCGTCCGGGCGCGCCCTCCGGCCAGGGACGGGTGGCGAACATCGCGTTCACCTCGCCCCGTTCCTCGGCCGCGGCCAGCCACTCGGGCGGCGCGGGGTACTGGGCGGTGAAGTGAGGAAGCGTCAGGACAGCCTGGCCGGCCTGGACGAGCAGCTTCACGGGGAGGCCGGGGGTCTCGGCCGCGTACACCGGACCGGCGCCGACCGGGAGTCCACTGCGGTCCAGGGCCACGCGCATGGCCGCCTCACCAGCGGCCGGGCCGTCCGCCCCGTCGCCGAGCGAGTAGACGAGAAGGAAGGCGACATCGGAGCCGCCACCGGGGTGTTGGCCGCTCCACCCGATCAGTGTGATCGTGCCCAACCGGGCTTGTGTGAACGTGCCGGTGGCGGTCCGGGGTGAGGTCATGCCCGGCACCCTAACGGCCTGGGACCGGTCATTGTGCACGTGTATCACCTGATCGAGGGAGATCTACAGATATCTCGGAGACATGCGGTCGAGGTGCTCTCCGTGTCGCAGCCTGAGAGTGCCGTGAATCAAATGTGTTGACGTCACCTGCGGGCCGGGGGCTAAGGTGTGACGCGTTCCGGACGGCGGGCAGGAGCCGTCGGCCGGTGTCGACCCGCGCTTGAACCAGGAGGTGAGGACATTGATGACTGTCGTTGCGATGGGCGCTGCCCACAACCAGAAGAGCATCGTTCCCACCCCTGTGGCCGTCGGCTGACCTTCACTCAACTTTTCGCGCCCGAAGGCGCGTTGCCGGGGCCACCCCTTTGAAGGGTTTCCCTTGTCTTTCCCGACCTCCTGGTCCTCTCCGTCCTTCTCCTCCTCTCTTCAGGGCCTCTCCGCGTCGCATCCGCTGTCCCCGTACGGCTGGGACGACGACTGGGCCGCCGCATTCGCTCCGTACGCCGAACAGGGGCTGCTGCCCGGACGCGTGGTGCGGGTGGACCGCGGCCAGTGCGATGTCGTCACCGCACACGGCACGCTCCGCGCCGACACCGCGTTCGTGGTTCCGCGCGATCCGATGCGGATCGTGTGCACGGGCGACTGGGTCGCCGTCGATGCCGACGGTGATCCGCGGTTCGTACGGACGCTGCTGCCGCGGCGTACGGCCTTCGTCCGCTCGACCTCGTCGCAGCGCTCCGAAGGGCAGGTGCTCGCCACCAATGTCGACCACATCGCCATCTGTGTCTCGCTCGCCGTGGAACTGGACCTGGGGCGGGTGGAGCGCTTCCTCGCGCTCGCCATGTCCAGTGCCGGAGGCGATGCGCTGCTGCGGGACGGGACGTCCGCCACCGACGGCGCTGCCCAGCCGATCGTGGTGCTCACCAAGGCCGATCTGGTGCCGGACACCGCCACGCTGTCGTACCTCGTCCAGGACATCGAGGCCATCGCCCCCGGGGTGCAGGTGCTGCCCGTCAGCTCCGCCTCGGGGGAGGGGCTCGATGTGTTCGCCGCCATCGTCTCCGGCGGTACGAGCGTGCTGCTCGGAGCGTCCGGCGCGGGCAAGTCGACCCTCGCCAACACCCTGCTCGGCCGCGACGTGATGGAGGTGCAGGCCGCTCGTGATGTCGACGGCAAGGGCCGGCACACCACCACGACCCGTAATCTGCTGGTGCTGCCGTCCGGAGGCGTGCTGATCGACACCCCCGGCCTGCGCGGGGTCGGCCTCTGGGACGCGGAGACCGGCGTCGGCCAGGTCTTCTCCGAGATCGAGGAGCTGGCCGAGCAGTGCAGGTTCCACGACTGCGGCCACCGGTCGGAGCCCGGCTGCGCGGTGCTCGCCGCGATCGAGGACGGTTCGCTGCCCGAGCGGCGCCTCGACAGCTTCCGCAAGCTGCTCCGTGAGAACCAGCGCATCGTCGCCAAGACCGATGCCCGGGTGCGGTCCGAAATACTGCGTGAATGGAAGCGCAAGGGGGCCGAGGGCCGGGCTGCCATGGACGCGAAGCGGGGCCGGGTCAGGTAGGGCGCAACCGCCCGGTCGATGTCCGAAAGCCGCCAGTGTGCTGTCCGGGGGTGCCGCACACTGGACGGTGTGATGGACGAACGGACCAGATACGAGGCGGTGAGCAGCCGCGACGCCCGTTTCGACGGCGAGTTCTTCTTCGCCGTCGAAACGACCGGCATCTACTGTCGGCCGAGCTGCCCCGCCGTCACCCCCAAGCGGAAGAACGTCCGCTTCTTCCCGACCGCGGCCGCCGCCCAGGGCAACGGCTTCCGGGCGTGCAGGCGCTGCCGACCGGATGCCGTGCCCGGCTCGGCCGACTGGAACGTGCGGGCCGATGTCGTCGGCCGCGCCATGCGGATGATCGGCGACGGAGTGGTCGACCGGGAGGGTGTGCCCGGTCTCGCCCACCGGCTCGGATACAGCTCACGCCAGGTGCAGCGGCAGCTCAACGCGGAGCTGGGTGCCGGACCCGTCGCGCTCGCCCGCGCCCAGCGGGCCCACACCGCGCGGGTCCTGCTCCAGACGACCGGGCTGCCCGTGACCGAGATCGCCTTCGCGTCCGGCTTCGCGAGTGTGCGCCAGTTCAACGACACGATCCGGCAGATCTACGCCCGTACGCCGAGCGCACTGCGGACCGAGGCCGGAACGGGGCTGGGAGCCGGGGTACGGGAGGCCCGCACCACCGGTATCCCGCTACGGCTCGCCCACCGGCGGCCGTACGCCGCCCGCGAGGTCTTCGACCTCCTGGCCGCTGAGGTGCTCGCCCGGATCGAGGAGGTCAGCGGGGAGCCCGGGGCCCGGACCTACCGGCGCACTCTGCGGCTGCCTTACGGCACCGGCATCGTGGCCGTGGACGAGCGGTCCGCCGGGTCCTGGCTGGAAGCCCGGATCCACCTCACGGACCTGCGGGATCTGACGACGGCCGTGCAGCGGCTGCGGCGGCTCTTCGACCTGGACGCCGACCCCTGCGCCGTCGACGAACGGCTCGCCGCCGATCCGGCACTCGCACCGGGCGTCGCCGCCCGCCCCGGGCTGCGCTCGCCGGGAGCCGCGGACCCCGAGGAGTTCGCCGTACGGACGCTGGTGGGCAGGGCCGGGGCGGAGCGGCTGGTCGAGACGTACGGGAAGGTCCTCGACATCCCCTGCGGCGGGCTCACGCATGTGTTCCCCGAGCCAGGGGCGCTGGCCGGTGCGGTGGACGAGCCGGTGCTGCGGGCATTGGCGGCCGCGCTCGCCGACGGGGACGTACGGCTCGACGCGGGCGCGGACCGGGAGGAGGCCGAGCAGGCCCTGCTGCGGCTGGGGATCGGTCCGGTCGCAGCGGCGCTCATCAGGATGCGGGCGCTCGGCGACCCCGACGTGGATCCGGACGGGAGGCCGGAGTCGGCGCGGTGGCGGCCCTGGCGCTCGTACGCCGTACGCCACCTGAGCCGCTGAGATCCGCCCGCGGAGCCGGGAGCCCGGGAAGGTGCCGGGCTCCCGGGCCGGGGCTCAGCCCGGCAGGCCCCAGCGTGGCGCCGGCTCGTTCGCCGTGACCGGGCGGATGGTCAGGTCCGGGCGGTCGCCCTGGGCCGTGATCAGCGCGGAGTCGCCCTTGCGGAGATGGATGCGTACCGTTGCGTCGGCCGTCTCCTCGTGACGCAGCGGGCGTCCGTGCCGGTCCCGGATCTCGATCGGGCCCTCGATGCCATGGCGCACGACGCAGGGCGCGCCCGCCTCGCTGGTCAGCCGCACCCAGCGGGTCCGGCCCTCTTCACGTACCGCACTGAGCAGGAACGCGCCCTGGGTGCGGAAGTCATGGACGGTCATGTCCTGCCAAGCGGCGGGCAGGGCCGGGAAGACCCTGATCGTGCCGCCCCATGACTGGCAGACCATGTCGTGCAGCGACTGGGCCGCCGAGAGCGGGGTCTCGATGACCGGACCGGACTCCTTGTACATGGTGTTCGCCTGGATGAAGCGGCTCATCAGCTGGCCGAGATACTTCAGCGCGTCCTCGCCCTTGCCGAGCAGTGCGGACATCGACGCGGCCCCGGTGAACGTGTAGCCCTGCAGGGCGCCTTCGAAGCCCACCCAGTGGGCGAGGGACTTCTCGATCAGCGCGCGTTCGTCGGGCGTCGCACCCGTCAGCTCGTACAGCGGGTACACCGCGAGCATGTGCGAGTAGTGGCGGTGCGACATGGCGAACGGAACCCCCGCCCCGATCATGAACCCGTTGGCGTCGACGGGATAGGGCGCGAGCCTGGCCAGCACCTCCTGCCAGCGGGCGGTCAACGGGTCGTGGACGCCCAGTTGCTCCGCCGAGTCGAGCAGGGTGCGGCAGCCCCAGCGCAGCAGCATCAGGTCGTAGTTGCAGTCGGGGGCGTTGACCCCGTACTCGGGGGAGAACGTGGCCGGGAGATGCAGTCTGCCGTCAGGTCCCGGCGTCAGGAAGTGCAGGTAGTAGTTGACGGCCTTGCGCAGCAGCGGGAAGAGCGTGTCGCGCAGGATCGACTCGTCCATGGTGTGGCGGTAGGAGAGCCACACGTTGTGCAGCGCCCAGGTCAGATTGCCGACCTCGGGGGTGGGCGGGTCCTGGCCGGGGATGCCGACGCCGTAGCCGCCGTCGGTGACCGATGCGCCGTTGACCAGGTGGGGGTCGGTGGTCCGGGGGATGCCGGCCGAGTCGGACCGGTAGGGGGCGGCGACCTCGCGGGAGAGCTGGTCCCGGAACTCGCTGAGGGCGCGGGTGACGGCGTCCAGCTCCAGGTGGTTGGAGCCGTGGATCAGCCAGTACTCCAGCTGGACGTTGAGGTTCCACCAGGTGTTCGGCCAGGGCGTGGGCTCCAGCCAGGGGCCGGAGGTCGCCATCACGGGCGCGTCCTTGCGGGCAGCCGACGCCGTCTTGTACAGCTGGATCCAGTAGAAGCGCTGCAGCCGGGCATCGGGCAGGGACAGGAAGCTCTTCCGGTAGAACCGGTCCCACCAGGTGCGATGGGGCGCGGCCAGCTGATCGTACGGGAGTGCCGAGGCGGTCTTGACGGTACGCAGCGCGCGGTCGCGGGCCGTCGTCCTCGGGTGGGAGTGCGTGACCGTGACGTAGAGGGTACGGCTCGTGCCCCGGGTGCGTTCCCGCCATGCGGTGACGTGCTGACCGCCCGCGAGCAGCGGCTGGACGGCTGCGGTGATCGCGCCGTGCTGCTCGGTCGCCGCGGGCGGGTTGCCGGTGTAACCGTCCGGGAGGGGCTTGAAAGCGGCGCGCGGGCTGATCGCGTCGGCCGGGTGGAACACCCAGCGGAAGTCCCGCTCGCCCGCGCTCGGGGACACCTCCACGGCGAGCAGATCGCTGGTGGAGTGGACGAAGGCCCGGAGCTTCAGGGTGCCCGCGGTCGTGGTGATCGTGCCTTCGAGTTCGGCGGTGCGCAGCCGCATCCTCCACTCGATGCCCGTGATGGTGCCGGCCGGTTCCAGCGTGAAGTGGCCGATCGGGAGGCGGGCGAGGCCGAAGAGGGAGCCGAACTCGGGACGGTGGTCCTGGACCTCGGAGTGCTGGACGTTGAAGCGGATGGCCGTGGTGGTGGCACCGGGCTCGGCGTAGATGCCGGAGCCGAGACGGCCGTTGCCCAGGTACGGGCCCTCGTACCAGGTCTTCGGCAGCTTCTGCCAGAGCAGGTCGGCATCGTCCAGGACCGTGCGCCAGGCGTCGTCGGGGGAGTGCACCGTGACAGGGGCCGGGGCGGCGCCGGCCGGCGCGGCAGGGACGGCGGCCTGGGCGGGGACGGCAGCCGCACCGCTCACCACGAGCGCGCCGCCGATCGCGGTGCCGGTGGCGAGAACACTTCTACGAGAAGGGGCGGGGGCTGCGGGGACTTCGTTCCGGGACGGGCGGGAAGGGTCCGGTGCTGTGGGCAAGGCGTCTCCTGGCGACTCGTACGCAGGCACATCAATTCATCCGAGCTATTCCTCCAGGGAAAGTAGGCACGAGACATCCCTGCGTCAATAGAACGGAAGAGATCCGATGTGTTTCCTTCTACCTGGACAATGTCCACCTGGATGTCCATGAGGGTGGGGAGGGTCAGCCCCAGACCACCGCGCCCAGCCACGCCCCCGTCACCAGCAGGCACGCGAAGAGCTCGACGAGCACGGACCAGCCGGTCGCCCGCATCACCGAGCGGACCGACGCCCATCCCGCCCCGCGGCTGCCGAGCCGCAGCCGCTCCGCCCCGTAGATCACGCCCACGTATCCGGCGATCCCGCCCACCACCGGCACCACGAAGAAGCCCACGATCGCGCCGATCCCGCCGAGCATCAGCGTCTTGCGCGGCGCCCCCGACTCATGGGGGCGCCGCGGCGGCAGCAAGGGCTTCAGCGCCTGGTTCAGCAGCAGCAGGGCGGTGGCGCCGATCAGCACGCCCCAGGCCACCGGAGTCACATCGGCCAGTGCCCACCACAGCACGGCGGCCCAGACGATCGCCTGCCCCGGCACCCCCGGCACCAGCACACCGACCAGGCCGAGGAACATGACCAGGCCGACGGCGAGGAGTTCCCACACACCCATCTCACCAGCCTGCCGGAGTCCGGCCGCTCCCGCCCGTCAGCCGCTCCGGGTGGGAAACGTCGGCGCAGCTCAGAGCCGTACCGGCGCGAGGGGAACACCGCGCCGGGGTATCCGGTGCGACCCCCGCTCAGGCGCGCGGCGTCCGGGACACCCAGCCCCGTTCGTACGCGTGCCAGCCCAGTTGCAGCCGTGTCGACACCCCGGTCAGTTCCATCAGGCCCTTCACCCGCCGCTGTACGGTCCGCAGTCCGAGTTCCAGCTGCTTCGCCACGCTCGCGTCCGTCAGCCCGGCCAGCAGCAGCGACAGAATCTCCAGGTCCGTCGGATCGGGCCCGTTGGACTCCTCCTCCAGCCATCCGCTCTCGCCGAGCCTGAGCGGCATGGCCTCGCGCCACACCGCCTCGAAGAGCCCCATCAGCGACTCCAGCAACCCGGAGGCGTGCACCACCAGCGCCGCGGGCTCGGCGCCCCGCCCGGTCAGCGGCACCATCGCCAGGGCGGTGTCGGCGATCACCAGCTTGGTAGGGACCCGGTCGACGACCCGGCACTGCTCGTCGCGGCTCAGCGCGGCCGACAACTCCAGGATCCCGGACGGGAGCGAGAGGACCTCGCGCTCGACCACCACCCGGAACGACACCCCGCGCGTGGCGGCCTGCTCCTCGGACTCGTTCTCCATCCCGCTCACCGCGATCGGCTTCCCGGTGACCAGGGCGCACACCTCGCTCGTCGCGCCCAACTGCAACTGGTGGAAACGGTGCGCCACCGCGCTCGCGCCCGTGACCACCTCGACCAGATCGTGCACCGCCGAGTCGGTGGCCTCGGCCCGGTACTCCTCGGCGAGCAGCGCCGCCGCCAACTCCGCCTGCTCCAGCTCGTGACGCTGCTGGGTGAGCAGCGCTCCCAGCGCCACCCCCGGCGGCGCCGCCACCCAACGGCCCGTGCGGGAGGAGGACTGGGCGGCCAGACCGTGCTGTTCCAGTCGGCGCAACGCCCGTTCGGTGTCCGATTCGGGAAGGGTCAGCCGGTGCGCGAGATCGGAGACCTCCGCGGCTCCCACCGCCACGAGCGCGCGGTACGCCAACTCCTGCATCTCGTCGAGACCTATGGCTCCCAACATCCCGAACTCCTCCCGGACGCGTTGATTCCGCACCGTGTCGCCGTCGTCGGGCGCCCGGACGTGGCGGAAAGCGGCCACGGCGTAAACCCGCCGTGTACATCATCCCTTTACTGCCCGTCGCTCTGCCAATGTGGCGCCACCGCAGTACCAACAACCTCCGGAAGATTGCGGTTTGCGCAACTTGGTTCCGGATTCACTTGGGGAGAGCGATGCGTCCGATATCGCGTACGGCACTGGGAGCGGCCACCGCCGCCGTCCTGGCCGTCACCGCGATCGCACCGTCCGCGGCAGCGCCGCAGGACGATACGACCGCGAAGAGGCCACTGACCGGCAGTGCGGCCGCCGCCGCCAAGGAGGGCAAGCCAGTCACCGTCACCCTCGTCACCGGCGACAAGATCCTGGTGAGCAGGGACGGTTCGGGAGCCGCGGCAGTCACCGCACTGCCGCGCGAGGACGGCACCGTCCCCCTCGTGCAGACCCGGCAGAGCGGCAAGGACCTCTACGTCTACCCCGACACGGCCGTCGACGCGCTGGCCGCGGGCACGGTCGACGAGGAGCTCTTCAACGTCACCGGGTTGATCCGGCAGGGCTACGACGACGCGAGCACGAAGTCGCTGCCGTTGATCGCCGTCTACGGCAAGGACCTGGCGCGCTCCGCGCCCGCGACCCCGCGCGGCGCCAAGCGCCAACTCGCACTCGACGCCATCGACGGCGTCGCGCTCAAGGCGGACAAGGAGAAGGCCGCCGACTTCTGGTCGGACGTCACCAACACCCGTTCCCGCTCCGCCTCCGGACTGAAGAAGCTCTGGCTCGACCGCAAGGTCCAGGCCACCCTCGACCGGTCCACCAAGCAGATCGGCGCCGACCTCGCCTGGGCCGCCGGATACGACGGCAAGGGCACCAAGGTCGCCGTCCTCGACACCGGTGTCGACGCCGAACACCCCGACCTCAAGGGCCGGATCGCAGCCTCGGAGAACTTCACCGACTCCGACACCACCGACGACCGGCAGGGCCACGGCACCCACACCATCTCCACCGTGGGCGGCTCCGGCGCGGCCAGCGACGGCAAGAAGAAGGGCGTCGCCCCCGGCGCCGACCTGCTCGCGGGCAAGGTCCTCAACGACAGCGGCTCAGGCGCCGAGTCCTGGATCATCGCGGGCATGCAGTGGGCCGTCGACCAGAAGGCCGACGTCGTCTCCATGAGTCTCGGCAGCCAGACGCCGACCGACTGCACCGACCCGATGAGCGTCGCCGCCGAAGAACTCGCCCGGAGCAAGAACACCTTGTTCGTGATCGCGGCCGGAAACGCCGGCCCGGCGCTGAACACCGTCTCCTCGCCCGGCTGCGCCCCCAGCGTGCTGACGGTCGGCGCCGTCGACCGCGACGACACCACGGCCCAGTTCTCCAGCCGTGGACCAGCGATCGGAGCGCACACCCTCAAGCCCGAGATCGCCGCCCCCGGCGTCGCCATCTCGGCCGCCGCGGCGGGCGGCCGCGGGGTCTACGCGTACCGGACGATGTCCGGTACGTCGATGGCCACCCCGCATGTCGCGGGCGCCGCCGCCATCGTGAAACAGCGTCACCCCGACTGGACGGCCCAGCAGGTCAAGGCGGCCCTCGTGTCGTCCGCGAAGAGCGACATCCCCGGCGACGTGCGCGAGACCGGCGGTGGCCGCCTCGACGTGAAGGCCGCCATCGACACCACCGTCGTCGGCGCCCCCGCCGTCCAGGGCGGTACGTTCAACTGGCCGCAGGACAAGAGCGACCGCACGACGGTCGACGTCCCGTACACCAACTCCGGCTCCAAGCCGGTGAAGCTGTCGCTGAAGGTCCAGGGCGTCACCGGCAACGACGGTTCTGCCGTCCGCTCCTCGGTCGCGAAACTCGACGCGAGCACCGTCACCGTTCCGGCCGGAGCCACCGTCGAGGTCCCGCTGCAGATCGACCCGACCGCGAAGCTGAAGGCCGCCCAGTACGGTGATGTCACCGGGCGTGTGCTGGCCACGGGCGCCGACGGCGTCAAGGTCTCCACCCCGTTCTCGCTGTACGTCGGCGCCGAGACGGTCACCCTGCGCGTCAAGCTGATCGACCGCACCGGCAAGCCCGCCGCGGGCTCCTCCTCGCTGGACATCATCGGCACCGACACCGCCGGCGGTGAGCGCCGCTTCAACGACGGCGCCACCGATCAGGTCTACCAGGTGCGCCCCGGCGCGTACTTCGTCTCCAGCTTCATCATCTCGCCGGACACCGAGGACGCCACCGGCAGGATGGCCGAGTCCGTCGGCTACCTCGCCAGGCCGCAGCTGGACGTCACCAAGGACACCACTCTGGTGCTGGACGCCCGCAAGGCCCATCGCCTGCAGGCGAAGACGGAGGACCGCACGTCCGAGAACCGCTCCACGACGCTCTCCTTCGGCCGCAGCTGGGACGGCGTCTGGCTGCACTCCGGCTCCGTCACCGGCGGACCCATCGTCAAGAACTACCTGGCCGACGTGCAGGGCAGGGCGAGCGACGGCGACTTCGAGTTCGCCAGCTTCTGGCGCGCCTACGCCCCCCAGATCGAGAAGCTGTCGGTCGTCGGCGGCACCGAACTGCACCCGGTCGCGGCCGGCACCGGCTCCGTGGGCCTCGACGGCACGGGTGAGGCCGCACTCGTCGACGCGGGCACCGGCACCCCCGACGAGCTGAAGGCCGCCGATGTCCAGGGCAAGATCGCCCTGGTCGCGGTCACCGACGACGGCTCCGTGCTGACCCCGGCACGGAACGCCAAGGCCGCGGGCGCAAAGGCGATCATCGCCCACCGTCCGTCCGCGGGCCCGTGGCAGCCGTCCGTCGGCTACGGCGCCGCGCCGCTGCCCACGCTCGGCATCGAGTCGGGCGAGGCCGACGCACTGAAGGCCGCCCTGGCCCGGGGCACGGTGAAGCTGAGCTGGAAGGCCACCGCCGCCAGCCCGTTCGTCTACAACCTCGCCTTCCCCGAGACCGGCCCGGTCACCTCGGACCGCACCTACAAGGTCCGCGACAGCAAGCTCGGCAAGTCCACCGCCCAGTACGAGGCGATGGGCGTCGCGGCCGACTACGTCGACACGATGATCTTCACCCGGCCCTACGGCGGACGCTACTCCGGCGGCTTCGACACCGTCGCCGTTCCCGGCAAGCGCACCGAGTACTACTCGGCCGGCGACACCGCCTGGCAGCGGTACCTCTCCTCCAGCTTCCCCTGGGGCGAGTACATGATCGACCAGCCCCGTACGTACACGGCAGGCTCCACACGTACGGAGAACTGGTACCGGGGCATCCCGGTCCCGACCGCTCCGCGCGACGCCCAGGGCAAGGCCGTGCTCGCCGGCGAACGCCAGGACAACCTGATCGGAGTCGCCCCCGGCTTCTGGAGCGACACCGAGCACGAGGGCCTCCAGGGCTCCTTCGGAGACATCGGCAACATGCGGCTGACCAGCGGCGGTGAAGTGCTGGGCGATTCCGGCTGGGCGTCCGGGGTGTTCACCGTCCCGGCCGGGGACGCCGCGTACGAACTCACCATGACGACCGCCAAGTTCGGCCAGCCCGCTGCCGTGTGGAAGCGGTCCACCCAGACCGAGACCACCTGGAAGTTCCGCTCGAAGCGGGACGAGAACGTCTACTCCCAGGGCATTCCCATGCTCTTCCCGGGCTATGACCTGGAGACCGACGGCCTCAAGACCCTTGCGGCGAAGGACGGTCAGACGATCGGCCTGAGCGTCACCGGGCACGCCGGCTACACGCCCGGCAAGCTGGTCGCGGCCAAGGTCTCGTACTCGTACGACGGCGGCAAGACCTGGACCGAGGCCACCACCGCACAGCACAGCGGCCACTGGAGCGCGACCGTGAACCACGCGGGCGCGGCCGGCAAGCCGGTCACCCTGAAGACCGAACTGACGGATGCCAACGGCAACTCCGTCGTCCAGACCGTGAACGACGCCTACGCCGTGCGTTGATCACGTCCTGACCGGTCCGCCGGGCGTCCTTCCCGTGGGGGGTGGGGCCGCCCGGCGGACCTTTCGCATGGCCACTTTTTCCGGATGCCCCGTTTTCGTACGGGCCGTGCGGTGGACAATAAGGGCATGAGTCAGCAGGGGGAGACGCCCGCCGCCCATGAGGACGACTGGTGGCGCAGGCTGTACGACGAGACCGCCCGGGACACCGGGGCGAGCGATGCGGGCGACAGCCTCGACGACCGCTTCGACTCGGCTTCGGGCACGGTGGGTTCGGGCGGGCACGGAGGGAACGGCGCGGCGGTCGAGGAGCCGGAGGCGCCCCCGGCCGCACTGCCGCAGCCCCGTACGTCCGCGGCCCCGCCCACTCTCGTCGGTTCTCCGGCCCCGACCGCCGCTGATCGGTCTCCGGCACCGGACCTGCCCCTGCTTCCGGAGCGGCAGTCGTCCCCGAAACCGCCGCCGGAGCCACCGCAGTCGTCCCTGGAACCGACACCGTTCTCGGACCCGCTCCAACCAGCGCCCGCCGCACGCACCGTGATCGGCCATGTGGGTGACCGGCCGCCGACCTACGACGCCGAGCCCACCACGCTGCCCGCCACCGTCCCCCAGGAGCTGGACGGGATCGTCGCCGACACCGTGCTCGACGGCGCCCGCTACGGGACGTACACCCTGCGCGCCGCCTCCGTGCGCGGGGACTCCGCACGGTTCCGGGGCGACCCCCGCCGCGACGCACTGCTCACCGTGCGCTTCGGCACCGAGAGGAACGCGCTCGTCCTGGTCGCCGTCGCCACCGGGGCTCGGGCCACCGGGCGGGCACATCTGGCGGCGGCCGATGCCTGCCGCTGGATCGGCGGTGCTGTGGGCCGTAGTCATGCGAGGCTCGCCGAGGACATAAGGGCGGGCCGCCGCGAAGATCTCAAGTCCGGCCTGCACCGCCTCACCGACCGTGGTTACGGGAAGCTGCGTGCCCGCGCCGCCGAACTCGGGATCGAACCGCGCGAGTACACGGCGGACCTGCGCTGCCTCCTGCTCTCGGCCGATCCCGACTGTCGTACCAGGATCTTCTTCGGCGTCGGAGCCGGTGGGCTCTTCCGGCTGCGCGACGGTGTCTGGCAGGACCTCGAACCGGAGGTTCCGGACGCCGGTGGTGCCGGGGGCGCCGTCGGCGAAGCCATGGCCGGATTCGGCCCCCCGCCCCCCGTGAGCGGCCCCCGGAGAGGTTCCGAGAGCGGCCCCGAGGGCGTCCGCGGCAGTGATTCCGGCAGTGAGGGCCTCACCATGGATCCGGGGACCACCGCACACCCGTCCTCGTACGCGGCGAGCCCGCGGCCGTCGCCCGTGGAACCGTTCCGGTTCCGGGCCGCGGTGGCCCGGCCGGGCGACACGCTGTTGCTGTGCAGCACCGGGCTCGCCGAGCCGCTGCGCGGCGAGCCCGCGCTGGCCCGGGAGCTCGCCGAACGCTGGAGCGACGACCTGGCACCCGGGCTCGCGACCTACCTCGCGGACACCCAGCTCAGGGTGGAGGGGTACTCCGACGACCGTACGAGTGTCGGCGTCTGGGAGGCGTAACCGCCCGCGTCATGGGTTGATGGATGCGGAATCCGGAAGCCGAAGCGCGGAAAGGGTATGCACCCATGGCCAAGCAGAACGTGTCGGAGCAGTTCGTCGACATCCTCGCCCGGGCGGGCGTCAAGCGTATGTACGGCGTCGTCGGCGACAGCCTCAACCCGGTCGTCGACGCCATCCGCCGCAACTCGGCCATCGACTGGATCCAGGTCAGGCACGAGGAGACCGCCGCGTTCGCCGCCGGGGCCGAGGCCCAGATCACCGGCTCTCTGGCGGCCTGTGCCGGCTCCTGCGGCCCCGGAAATCTGCACCTCATCAACGGTCTCTACGACGCCCACCGCTCCATGGCACCGGTCCTCGCCCTCGCCTCGCACATCCCTTCGAGCGAGATCGGTCTCGGCTACTTCCAGGAGACCCATCCGGAGCTGCTCTTCCAGGAGTGCAGTCACTACAACGAGATGATCTCCAACCCGCAGCAGATGCCCCGGCTGCTCCAGACCGCCATTCAGCACGCGATCGGACGAGGCGGGGTCAGCGTCGTCACCATGCCGGGTGACATCGCATCGCAGCCGGCGCCGGAGAAGTCGATCGAGCACGCCCTGGTCACCTCGCGGCCGACGGTACGGCCCGGGGACGAGGAGATCGAGAAGCTCTGCAGGATGGTCGACGAGGCGAAACGTGTGACATTGTTCTGCGGCAGCGGCACCGCGGGCGCCCACGCCGAGGTGATGGAGTTCGCCGAGCGGGTGAAGGCTCCGGTCGGGCACGCACTGCGCGGCAAGGAGTGGATCCAGTACGACAACCCGTACGACGTCGGAATGAGCGGGCTGCTCGGCTACGGCGCCGCCTACGAGGCGACGAACGAGTGCGATCTCCTCATCCTGCTCGGTACCGACTTCCCCTACAACGCCTTCCTCCCCACCGATGTGAAGATCGTCCAGGTCGATGTGCGCCCCGAGCACCTCGGCCGCCGCTCCAAGCTGGACCTGGCGGTCTGGGGCGATGTCCGCGAGACCCTGCGCTCTCTGACCCCGCGGGTGCAGGCCAAGACCGACCGCAAATTCCTCGACCGGATGCTGAAGAAGCACGCCGACGCGCTGGAGGGCGTCGTCAAGGCGTACACCCGCAAGGTCGAGAAGCACATCCCGATCCATCCGGAGTACGTCGCCTCGGTGCTGGACGACCTGGCCGACGAGGATGCCGTGTTCACCGTCGACACCGGCATGTGCAACGTGTGGGCCGCGCGCTATCTCTCACCCAACGGCAAGCGCCGTGTCATCGGTTCGTTCAGTCATGGCTCGATGGCCAACGCGCTGCCGCAGGCCATCGGTGCCCAGTTCATCGACCGGAACCGGCAGGTGGTGTCGATGTCCGGCGACGGTGGATTCACCATGCTGATGGGGGACTTCCTCACCCTGGTGCAGTACGACCTCCCGGTGAAAGTCGTGCTGTTCAACAACTCCTCTCTGAGCATGGTCGAGCTGGAGATGCTGGTCGCCGGCCTGCCCTCGTTCGGTACGACCAACAAGAACCCGGACTTCGCGGCCATCGCCCGAGCCGCCGGGGCGTACGGCGTACGGGTGGAGAAGCCCAAGCAGCTCGAAAGCGCCCTCAAGGACGCCTTCAAGCACAAGGGCCCGGCACTCGTCGACGTCGTCACCGACCCCAACGCGCTCTCCATCCCGCCGAAGATCAGTGCGGAGATGGTGACCGGCTTCGCGCTCTCCGCCAGCAAGATCGTGCTGGACGGGGGAGTGGGCCGGATGCTCCAGATGGCCCGTTCCAACCTGCGGAACGTGCCCCGCCCCTGATGAACCAACCCGCGGGCCGGGAGGGCCGCGAGGGGGCGGGATGTCACACCTCACGCAGGGGTCAGCCGCACCGTCAGGATCTGGAACGGCCGCAGCGACAGTACGAGACCGTGCTCATCGGTGTCCGCCTCGTGCAGCGGCCGTTCCAGCAGGTCGGTGATCCGGGCCCGCACGACGGGGAACCCGACCCGCATCGTCGTGGGGGCGCGCCCGCCCGCCGATTCGTACAGCCGCACGACGACGTCGCCGCTGCGGTCCTCGGCGAGCTTCACCGACTCCACCGTGACCGCCGGATGCCCGGTGCTGATCAGTGACGGCAGGGTCGGCGCCACCGCCGCTCGCAAGGGCAGATTGAGTGCCAGCCCCTCCTGCACCGCATCCGTGACCTCGCTGCCCGGGGCCAGCGCGTATCCGAGCCGGTGCCTGCCGAGGTCGGTCTCCGGGTCCGGACTGTGCGGGGCGCGGAGCAGCGTCAGTCGTACGGTCGTGCCCAGGCCCGCGACGTGCGGGGTCCGGGTCACGTCGTGCCCGTACGTCGAGTCGTTGAGCAGGGCGATGCCGTAGCCCGGCTCGGCGACCCGGAGCCAGCGATGGGCGCAGATCTCGAAGCGGGCCGCGTCCCAGCTGGTGTTGTCGTGCGTGGGCCGGTGGATGTGCCCGAACTGGATCTCGGCCGTGGACCGTTCGGCATGCACATCGAGCGGGAACGACGCCTTGAGGACCTTCTCCGACTCCTGCCAGTCCACCTCCGTGTCGATGTCGATCCGCCGGCTGTCCGCGGTCAGTCGGATCTCCTGCGCGAGGCGCGACGCCCCGAACGACCGCGTCACGCGGACGGCGGCCCGCAACGGCCCCTCCTCGATGAGCTCGACGGAGTCGGCCTCGGTGAGATCGGTGTGGGTGCGGCGGTAGTGCCGGTCGATGTCCCACGCGTCCCAGTGATTGGGGTGATCCGGATGCAACTGGAGGAGGTTGGCCCGATGGCCGGGGACGAGCACGTCCCGTCCCGCGCCGAGATCGCGCACGGCGGCGATCAGCCCGTCGCCGTCGACGACGACACGCAACAGTCCGTTGTCGAGCACGAAGCCCCCGCCCGCCGGCCCGTTCTTCGGCCTGTCCGCCGCCCCATCGACCGGCCGTTCCGCCGGCCGATCCGTATGCCCGCCCGACGACCTGTCCATCGGCCCGTTCGTCGGTTTCGGTGCCGTTTGGGTCGTCGGCCCGCTCCCGGGCCCGGATTTCGTGGGCTCGTCCGCCCGATCCGTCGCAGGCCCGCCCGTGTATCGGATCGCCGTGACCGCGTGCTCGGGGACCGCCGAGCCGTCCAGCCGGCCCGCGCCCAGGCCGGGGGCCTGCGCCAGCACCGCTGTGCGCCCGCCGCCCAGCGGCTGTGCGTACGCGCCCGAGGGCAGCACCGCACTCACCTCCGCGTCCAGCTCCATCACCTGACTGCGCTGATACGGAGAGGAGTTGAGCGCTACCAGGCCCCTTGTCCCACCCAGTGCCGCCACCGCGTTCGCCACCACATCGGCCAGTTCCCTCCGCACCATTTCATAGGTCTCGCGCGCCTCGCGGTGCACCCAGGCGATCGACGAACCGGGAAGGATGTCATGGAACTGATGGAGCAGTACTGTCTTCCACAGCCGGTCCAGCGTCTCGTACGGGTAGCGGTGGCCCGGTGAACGCAGCGTCGCCGCAGTCGCCCACAACTCCGCCTCGCGCAAGAGGTGTTCGCTGCGCCTATTGCCCTGTTTGGTTTTGGCCTGAGTGGTGTACGTGCCCCGGTGCAGCTCCAGATACAGCTCGCCCGACCAGACCGGTGCGTGCGCTCCGTACTCCGCCTCGGCCGTCGCGAAGAACACGGGCGGGCTCTCGATCCCGACCCGGGGCGAACCCTCCAGATCTCTGAGCCTGCGCGCCTTCTCCAGCATCTCGCGAGTGGGGCCGCCCCCGCCGTCGCCCCAGCCGAACGGCACGAGGGAGCGGGTCGCGAGGCCCTTCTCCGCGAAGTTCTTTTCGGCGTGGGCGAGTTCGTGGCCATGGAGCTGTGCGTTGTAGGTGTCCACGGGTGGGAAGTGGGTGAAGACCCTGGTCCCGTCGATGCCCTCCCACCAGAAGGTGTGATGTGGCATTTCATTGCTCTGGTTCCAGGACAGTTTCTGGGTCAGAAACCACTTCACCCCCGCCAGTCGCGCCAGCTGAGGGAACGCGCCGGTGTAGCCGAACGAGTCCGGCAGCCAGATCTCCTCGGTATCCACCCCCAGCTCCTGTGCGAAGAACCGCTTGCCGTGCACGAGCTGCCGGGCCAGCGCCTCGCCGCCCGGCATATTCGCGTCGGACTCCACCCACATCGATCCGACGGGCGTCCACCGGCCTCCTGCTACGGCCTGCTTGACGCGCTCCCAGATGTGCGGCTGATGCTCTTTCACCCATGCGTACTGCTGAGCCTGCGACGCGGCGAAGACGAGCTCCGGATAGTCCTGGGTCAACGCGGTGACATTGGCGAAGGTGCGCGATGCCTTGCGCACTGTCTCGCGCAGCGGCCACAGCCACGCCGAGTCGATGTGCGCATGCCCGATGGCCGAGATCCGGTGCGCGCTCGCCGCAGCCGGACGGGACAGCGCTTCGGCCAGCTCGTCCCGGCCGGCCCGCGCAGTGCCCGCCACATCGTGCAGATCCAGCGCATCGAGCATGCGCTCCAGCGACCGCAGGATCTCGTGCCGTCGAGAGCGCTCGAGGGGGAGTTCCCGCATCAGCTCGGAGAGCACCTCGATGTCCAGGACGAGATGCCAGACCTCCTCGTCCAGAACCGCCAAGTCCGCGGAGGCGAACCGGTGGAGCGGCCGGTCGCCGGCCGTCGTGACGTCCCCGAGCGGCGTCGGCGCGAAGCCGTGGTCCAGGACGGCCGGGTTGGCCGCCGCCTCCAGCAGCAGCGAGACCGGCTCGCCGCCCGCGGCCGGGGAGGCCAGCGTCAGATGGCGATTGCGCGGATGGACGCCCTTGATGGGGACGCCCGAGGCGTCGTACAGCATGCCCTCGGTCTGGAAGCCCGGCCCCTGACCGGAGAAGCCGGGATCGACGACCACCTCGACCCGCCGCCCCGCCCACTCCTCGGGAACGGTCCCCACAAGCCGGAACCAGCTGGTGGACCACGGCTTCCCCCACTCGGTTCCCGCGCTGAACGGCTCGAACGGCTCCCCGAGGACCTGGGCCACCGGAACGGGTTCGCCGGGGAGGTGCCGCACCGAGAGCGCGAGCGGGGTGCGGGCAGAGTACTGGGCGGGGCGGATGAACTGGTGAAGGGCGCGTTCGAGGCGGTCCTCCACCAGGGTGCGGTCGTCGTGCATCACGGCTCCAAGGGGTCGGCGCCTGCGAGTGTCCATGGCTCCACTTCCCCGGCGACCGGCCCGGCACCCCTGCGAGCCGTGCGACGGGGTGACGGTTGATCAACTGGCCCTGTGCGCACCCTTGGCGCCCCTTAAGCAATGTGACATATTACTGCCGTGCTCACGAGACACCCCTTGGATGTCATCATCGTCGGGGCCGGAGTGGTCGGTGCGGCCTGCGCCTACTACACCTCCCGGTCCGGACTGTCCGTAGCCGTCGTCGACCGCGGGCCGGTGGGCGGCGGCACCACCGGAGCCGGCGAGGGCAACCTCCTCGTCTCCGACAAAGTGCCGGGACCGGAGCTTGAACTGGCCCTGCTCTCCGCCACGTTGTGGCAACAACTGTCCGGGGAGCTGCCCCCGGACATCGAGTACGAGCTGAAGGGCGGTGTGGTCGTCGCGGCATCCGAGGACTCCCTGGCCGCCCTGTCCGCGACGGCCGCCGGTCAGCGTGCGGCGGGCGTCGAGGCGCACCATGTCACCTTTGACCGGCTCCGCGACATCGAGCCCCACCTCGCACCGGAGCTGGCCGGCGGCTGCCACTACCCGCAGGACGCACAGGTCCATCCGGCCCTGGCCGCAGCCGAGTTGCTGCGTTCGGCCGTCCGGGCCGGCGCGCTGGTCCGCCCTGGTCAGGAGGTGGTCGGAATACTCAGGGACCGGGAGGGCGCCGTATCCGGGGTACGCACGGCGCGGGGCGAACTGCACGCCCCCGTCGTGGTCAACGCGGCGGGCACCTGGGGCGGTGACCTGGCCGCACTGGCCGGGGTGAACCTGCCGGTCCTGCCGCGCCGAGGGTTCGTGCTGGTCACCGAACCACTGCCGCGGCTGATCCGGCACAAGGTCTACGCGGCGGAGTACGTGGCCGATGTTTCGAGCGGGTCCGCCGCGTTGCAGACCTCGCCCGTGGTGGAGGGCACGCCGTCGGGGCCGGTACTCATCGGGGCGAGCCGCGAACGGGTCGGCTTCGACCGGACGTTGTCCGTTCCGGTGGTCGCCCGGCTGGCGGCCCGGGCCGCCGCGCTCTTCCCCGTACTCGCCGACGTACGGGTGATGCGCGCCTACCACGGATTCCGCCCCTACCTGCCCGATCACCTACCTGCGATCGGTCCGGACCCCCGGGTGCCGGGGCTCTTCCACGCCTGCGGTCATGAGGGGGCCGGGATCGGGCTGGCGCCCGCGACCGGACGGCTGATCGCCGACGCGATCGAGGGAAAGCGGCCCGCACTCGATCTGGCACCGTTCGCACCCGAGCGGTTCGATGCCACAAGCCATGTCACGTGACGGTGGAGAGCGGGGCGCCCACGCCCCAGGAGAGGACCCAGTGAGACGCACCCGTGCACGTACCCCCGCCGAACTCGTCGGGGCCGCGCCCGAAACGGAGTTCCAGCTGACCTTCGACGGCCGCCCGATCCGCGGACTGCCGGGCCAGACCGTCGCCGTCGCACTCTGGTCGGCGGGCATCCTGACCTGGCGCACCACCCGGGTCCACGGCCGTCCGCGGGGCGCCTTCTGCGGCATCGGCGCCTGCTACGACTGCCTGGCCACCGTCAACGGCCGGCCCAACCAGCGTGCGTGCCTGCTGCCCGCGAAGCCGGGCGACGCCATCACCACACAGGAGGGCGACGGGCATGCCGCACTCGACGGATGAGCCACGGGCGCGGGAGACCGGCCGCGCCGAAATCGCGGTGGTGGGCACGGGACCGGCAGGTCTGGCCGCTGCCGTCACCGCTGCCGACCACGGGCTCGACGTGATTCTGCTCGACGCGGCCGCCGCGCCAGGCGGGCAGTACTACCGCAGCCCGGCCGACGGACTCGGCGCCACCCGGCCCGAGGCCCTCCACCACGGCTGGCGCGCCTTCACGGAACTCTCCGCGCGGCTGGCCGCACACCGCGAGACCGGCTCGATCCGCCATCTCACCGGCCACCAGGTGTGGACGGTCGAACGAACCGGTGACGGGGACTGGATCCTGCACGCGGTCACCGGGGCCGAGGAGGAGGCCCGCAGCGCCATCAGGGCCCGCCGGATGCTCCTGGCGACGGGTGCCCACGAGCGTCAACTGCCCTTTCCGAGATGGACACTTCCCGGGGTGGTGGGCGCGGCGGGGGCGCAGGCGATGCTCAAGTCGGGGCTGGTGCTGCCGGGGCGCCGGATCGTGGTCGCGGGGAGCGGGCCGCTCCTGCAGGCGGTCGCCCTCTCGCTGACGCGTGCGGGGGCACGCGTCCCGGCGCTGGTCGAGGCCGCCGGCTACGGAGCGTACGCCCGTGCTCCCCGGGTGCTGGCCGTCAACCCCGGCAAGGCGGCGCAAGGGGCCCGGTTCGCGGCGGGGCTGGCCCGTGCCCGGGTCCCGGTGCTGAGCCATCGGGCGGTCACCGAGGTGCACGGCGACGAGCGGGTGGAGGCGGTGACCGTCAGCAGGGTGGACCGCCAGTGGCGTCCCGTCGCGGGGTCCGGCCGCCGGATCGCCTGCGACGCGCTCGCCGTGGGACACGGGCTCGTGCCGCAGCTGGAACTCGCCGTGGCAGCCGGCTGCGGTACGCGTCCGGGCCCCGACGGAACGCACGCGGTCACCCTGGACGAACAGCTCAGGACCACCGTCCCCGGGGTCTGGGCGGCCGGCGAGGTCGGTGGCGTCGGCGGCGTCGAACTCGCTTTCTGTGAAGGTGAGTTGGCGGCACTGTCCATCATCCATGAGGTACGGGGCGGAGCACGGAAGGCGGAAGCGCGCAGAGCGGCCGTACTGCGACGCTCCCGGCGCCGCCTGCGGGCCTTCGCCGCGCTGATGGGGACCGTGCACCGGCCGGGCACCGGGTGGAGCCGGTGGTTGACCGGCGATACGGAGGTCTGCCGTTGCGAGGAGGTGACCGCGGGCCGGATCCGTACGGCGTGCGAGGAGCTGGGAGCCGGTGACGCCAGGACGGTCAAACTGCTCACCCGGGCCGGAATGGGGTGGTGCCAGGGCCGGACGTGCGGATTCGCCGTCCGTGAACTCGCCGCCACGCACGGCGTCGGACACGAGCCGGACGGACCCGACCGGCGCCCGTTGGCCTGCCCCGTGAAGCTGTCCACGCTCGCCGACCTGTCCGGCCCCGGGTAGGTCCCCCACTCGGTACCCGGCGGCACGCCCGACGGTCTCCCGCGAGCACTTGAGCGCAACGTTCGCCGCCCCTTGTCCATATTTCTGCCACGCCATGCCATGTCACACCTCTCAAGGAGCCACGATGCAGACGAACACCGACTCGCGCACCCGCCCCTGGCACGGGGTCATGGTCGCCACCCCGCTCACCCTGCGCGAGGACAGCACCATTGACTACGACGCCTTCGCCACCCACGTGCGGCAGCTCATCGAGGCGGGCTGCGACGGAGTGGTGCCCAACGGCTCACTGGGTGAGTACCAGACCCTGACCGACAGCGAGCGCGACCAGGTGGTCCGGGTCGCAGTCGAGGCCGCGGGCGACGGCAGCCGCGTCATGCCGGGCGTCTCCGCGTACGGCAGCGCGGAGTCACGGCGCTGGGCGGAACAGGCCGCAGAGGCGGGCGCCGGTTCCGTGCTGCTCCTGCCGCCCAACGGATACCGCTGCGACGAGGAGGCGGTGCGCGCCCACTACGCCGATGTGGCCGAGGTCGGAGTGCCGGTCGTCGCGTACAACAACCCGTTCGACACGAAGGTGGATCTGACCCCCGCACTGCTCGCCCGACTTCACCGGGACGGCAGCATCGTGGCCGTCAAGGAGTTCAGCGGCGACGTCCGCAGGGGTTACGAGATCGCCGAGGAGGCGCCCGGCCTCGACCTGCTCGTGGGTGCCGACGACGTACTGCTGGAACTGGCGCTCGCCGGCGCCGTCGGGTGGATCGCGGGCTGCCCGAACATGCTGCCGTCCTGCTGCGTCGAGCTGTACCGGGCCGCTGTCGCCGGTGACATGGCGACTGCCCTGCCGCTGTACCGGGAGCTGCACCCGCTGCTTCGATGGGACTCGAAGCCGGAGTTCGTCCAGGCCATCAAGGCATCCATGGACGTCGTCGGACGCCATGGGGGCCGCACCCGGCCGCCGCGGTTCCCGCTGCCCGCCGACGACCTGGCCGCCGTACGCGCCGCGACGGAAAAGGCAGTCGCCGGCGGCCTTGACTGAGAGCGGCGCCCCGCCGCCGTACGCCGGGACGGAACGCCCGGCCCGGCCCGTAGCGTTCCGTCCCGTTTCTTGTGTTCTTCGTGTCCGTCGTGACGAACCAGGGGGAGCCTTGCAGACACGTCACATCTTCCATGCCGTCGACTCACACACCGAGGGCATGCCCACCCGCGTCATCACCGGAGGCATCGGCACCATTCCCGGTGCGACGATGGCCGAACGGCGCGGCTATTTCCAGCAGCACCGGGACGCCGTGCGCACCCTGCTCATGTACGAACCGCGCGGCCACGCGGCCATGAGCGGCGCGATCCTCCAGCCACCCACCCGGCCGGACGCGGACTTCGGCGTCCTTTACATAGAGGTCTCCGGGTTTCTGCCGATGTGCGGGCACGGAACCATCGGGGTGGCGACCGTTCTGGTGGAGACCGGCATGGTGGAGGTCACCGAACCCGTCACCACCGTACGACTGGACACCCCGGCCGGGCTCGTCAGCGTCGACGTGGCGGTGCGCGACGGCGCGGCCACCGCCGTGACGCTGACCAACGTTCCGGCGTTCAGCGTCGCGCTCGACCGGACGGCGGACGTACCGGGCCACGGGACGGTGCGCTACGACCTCGCCTACGGCGGCAACTTCTACGCGATGGTGCAGCTGTCCGACCTCGGGCTGCCCTTCGACCGGGCGCGCAAGGACGACATCCTGGCCGCCGGACTCGCCCTGATGGACGTGGTCAACGGCACCGACCGCCCCGTCCATCCCGAGGACCCGGACATTCACGGCCTCAAGCACGTGCAGTTCATCGCACCCGGGTCCGACGCACGCCACTCCCGGCACGCGATGGCCATCCATCCCGGCTGGTTCGACCGCTCGCCCTGCGGGACCGGCACCTCGGCACGCATGGCACAGCTGCACGCACGCGGTGAACTCCCCCTGGACACCGACTTCGTGAACGAGTCGTTCATCGGCACCTCGTTCACCGGACGCCTCGCCGAGGAGACCACCGTGGGCGGGCTGCCGGCGGTCGTCCCCGTCGTCACCGGCCGCGCCTGGATCACCGGTACCGCACAATTCTTCCTGAACCCGTCCGACCCCTTCCCCGAAGGATTCCTGCTGTGAAACTGCCCCTGCTCGGTGCCGACGACATCGAGGCCCTGGGACCGACCGGAGCCGTGGACGCACTGGAGGCGGCACTGCGCGGGGGACTGGATCCGGAGACGGCGCCGGCCCGGCACCATCTCAACGTGCCGGGCGGGGAGCTGTTGATCATGCCCGCCACCACGCAACAGGTGACCGGAGTGAAGATCGCCGGGGTGGCCCCGGCCAACCCGGCGCGAGACCTGCCCCGGATCACCGGAAGCTATCTGCTCCTCGACGCCCCCACCCTGCTGCCGCTCGCCCTGCTGGACGGGGCCGCGCTCACCACCCTGCGCACGCCGGCCGTGTCCGCACTCGCGATCCGCCACCTCACCGGGCCCGTCGTGCACCATATGGTGCTCTTCGGAACGGGCCCGCAGGCGTACGGGCACCTCGCCGCGGTGCTCGCGGAACGCCGGGTCGAACGGGTCACCGTGGTCGGCCGTACCCCGCACCGGGCCGACGCACTCGCCGAGCACGCCCGTCGGCTCGGTGCGGACGCCCGCGTGGCGCGGGCGGACGGCGCCGGGGAGATCGCCACGGCCGATCTGGTGCTCTGCTGCACCACCTCCGCCACTCCGCTGTTCGACGGTGCCCTCGTACCGGACGGGGCGATGGTCGTCGCGGTCGGCTCGCACACCCACGATGCCCGGGAGGTCGACACCGCTCTGGTGTCCCGTTCCGCCGTCTTCGTCGAATCGCGGTCGGCGGCGCTGTCGGAGGCGGGCGATCTGCTGATCCCGATGGCGGGCGGGGCCTTCCGGGGCGAGGACATCCGCGGCAACCTCGCGGAGCTGGTGACCGGTCGAGCCTCCGGCGGGCAGTCGGCCGGGGCCACGGGCCCCCGGTTCTTCAAGAGCGTCGGAATGGGCTGGGAAGACCTCGCTGTCGCCGCCGCGGTGCACCGGAAGTCGGCGTCCTGAGGGAGTTGTCCACAGCGCCGGAACGACGGGCCCTGACGGAAACGCGGCATTGTATCCTGAGGCCCCGCACGGCGCTGGAGGAACACATATGGCCCGCCTGACGACGCTCAACGCCATCTCCGCGCAGGAGCACTTGCGTGACCGGGTGGCCAACGCCCTCAGGGCGGCCCTGATCGCAGGGGAACTCCGGCCCGGCGTGATCTACTCCGCCCCCGCGCTCGCCGCCGACTTCGGGGTCTCCGCCACCCCGGTCCGGGAGGCCATGCTCGACCTGGCTCGTGAGGGCCTGGTCGAAGCGGTACGCAACAAGGGCTTCCGGATAACGGAGTTGACCGAGCAGGATCTCGACGACTTCACCGAGCTGCGGGTCATGATCGAGGTTCCCACCGTCGGCCGCATCGCTCGAACGGGCCGGACCAAGGAGCTGGAGGCGCTGAGGCCGCTCGCCCAGGCGATCGTCGCGGCCGCCGCCGAACACGACATCCTCGGCTATCTGGAGGCCGACCGCCGCTTCCATCTCGAACTGCTCGGCCTGGCGGGAAACCGCCGCCTGGTGGAGGAGGTCGGCAATCTGCGCAAGCGCTCGCGCCTCTTCGGGCTGAACCAGCTCGATGAAAGAGGGCTGTTGGTCCAGTCGGCCGAGGAGCATGCCCAGTTGCTCGACCTCCTGATCGCGGGCGACGCGGAGCGCGCCGAGAGGTGCATGCTGGCCCATATGTCACATGTCAGGAATCTCTGGGCCGAGGAGGAGGCCGACGACTCCGGCACGGGAGGCACGAAGATCAGAAGGGTGTCGCTGCCGGCCACGGAGGAGTGATCCACCGGTTCCGCCCGGAGTTCACGGCGCGCACCGATGCTCGTTCCTCGCCCCGATGGACTCCTCCTGCCCGCCCTGCCCCCACCCAGTCCCTCGCTGTTCAACGGCCGCCGTGATGACGGCCGTTGACGCGGCAGATCAGGCCTCGGTCTCCAGCAGCGAGGCCATCCACTCCTCGATACCGTCGGCGGTGCGCGGCAGCGCGGACGACATGAGACGGGCGCCGTCGGCCGTGATCACGAGGTCGTCCTCGATCCGCACCCCGATCCCGCGCAGCGACCGGGGCAGTGTCTCGTCGTCGGGCTGGAGGTAGAGCCCGGGCTCCACGGTCAGCACCTGACCGGCTTCCAGGCGCCCGTCCAGATACGTGTCGGCACGCGCCTGCGCACAGTCGTGCACGTCCATGCCGAGCATGTGGCCGCTGCTGCAGAGCGTGTACCGGCGGTAGAAGCCGTTGTCCGGATCGAGCGCCTCGTCCGCGGACATCGGCAGCACGCCCCACTCGTGCAGCCCCTCGGCGATGACCCGCATGGCCGCCAGATGGAAGTCACGGAATCGCGCCCCCGGACGCAGGGCCGCGATGCCCGCGTCCTGCGCGGCCAGCACCAGTTCGTAGACGGTGCGCTGCACGGGGGAGAAGCGGCCGGACAGAGGCAGGGTGCGGGTGATGTCGGCCGTGTAGAGCGAGTCGGTCTCCACCCCGGCGTCCAAAAGCAACAACTGGTCGCGGTCCAGTGGGCCGTCATTGCGGATCCAGTGCAGGACACAGGCGTGCGCCCCGGCCGCGGCGATCGTGGAGTAGCCTGGACCGTTGCCCTCCGCGCGGGCACGCAGATCGAAGACGCCCTCGATCCAGCGCTCGCCGCGCGGGTGCCGCAGCGCCTGCGGCAGGCTTCGCACCACATCCTCGAACCCCGCCGTCGTCGCGTCGACGGCCTGCTGCAACTGTCCGGTCTCCCAGGGGTCCTTGACGAGCCGGAGCTCGCTGAGCACCGCTTCGAGCCCGGCCGGCGCCGAGCGCCCTTGCGGGAAGGCACGGCAGGAACGCAGGAGTTCGTCGACGGAAGGGTCCACCCCGGCCAGTACCCGTACCGGTGGCTGCGGCCCGGTGAGCAGCTTCTCCCAGGAGTCCAGGTGCGCGCAGCGGACGCCGGTCAGCCGGGCGGCCTCCGCCAGGTCGGGTCTGCGCCCTACCCAGAACTCCCCGTACCTGCGGTCGCGGTAGAACTCCTGGCCGGTGCGCGGTGATCGGGGCCGCAGATACAGCACCGCTTCGTGCCGCTCGTCGCCGTCCGGTTCCAGCACGAGGACGTGGCCGGCCTGGTCCTCACCGGTGAGGCCGGTGAGCCAGGCGTAGCCGGTGTGCGGCCGGAAGCGGTGGTCGGTGTCGTTGGAGCGGACGGAGAGCGCACCGGCCGGGATGACCAGGCGTTCGCCGGGGAAGCGGGCGGCCAACCGGGCCCGGCGGGCGGGGGTGACGTCGTAGGAAGGGACACGAGTGTCCGCCGGCAAGGGGGTGTCCGCCCACGCCGTGCTCATGAAGGTGTCCAGTGCGGGTGACACCGGCAGGTCGTGACTGCTGGTGCGGGGCACGGAGAGGGAACGGGGCACGGGCATTGCTCCTCAGGGCTCTGTCGGCGCCCGGGCGCGGGGCTCCGGGCTCTGTCGGGACGCAGCGGTTCGGCGGCCGGAAAAGCGGTGGTGGCGACGGTGCGTGCGGGCCGCATCTCAAATCCCGTGTCGCGACGGGAAGTTGTCGCCGAGATGAATGTGTGTGAGAGGGCTTCCGAAGGACATGTGACATGTGCCATTGTACAGCGCGCAGGACGGCAGGAACCGTGTTCATGTCACGACGTGAGTGCAGTCGGACTCGGTCCGGTTCCGACCCCTTGCATTCCCCCACAACCGCGCCCTGTCGCGCGGTCACCACTCCGCTGGGAGGCGGCACGTGAAGAACCTGAGGGTTCGGCAAAGAATATCCGGATTGTCCACCGCGGTCCTGGCAGCATGCCTGGGCGTGGGCCTGTTCACGGCACCGAGCCAGGCCGTCGAGCCACGCCCCGCCGTGTCGACCGTGACCCCCCACTCCTCGGACGCCGCCCAGAAGCGGGCGGAACCCCGGACCGAGGACCCCGGCGGCCCCACCGCCGAGGCGCTGACGGCACCCGCCGACGATGCCGCTCACGTCCAACGCAAGTCGCTCGAGGCCGCCGACCAGCCGCCGCTGTCCGCGTCCAAGGACGCGCTCAAGCGGGACTACGACGACCAGGCCACCGCGCTTCCGAGCCACCCGGCACCTTCGATGAAGGCCGAGAAGCGCCGCGCCAAGACGCTCGGCAAGGCCGCGGCCGAGTGCAACATCACCGATTTCACCAACAACACCGGAAGCGCCCTGGTCGAGAAGGTCAAGGCAGCGACCACCGACTGCGTCAACACGCTGTTCCGTCTCCAGGGCCAGGACGGCTACCACGCCTTCCGCGAGGACCAGATGGTCACCATCGCCGATGCGATGCGCGACGCGTCAGCCTCCTACCCGGGTGACGACAGCACCGGCATGCCCCAGCTGATCCTCTTCCTCCGGGCCGGCTACTACGTCCAGTACTACGACCCCGACACCGTCGGGGAGTACGGGCCGCGCCTGCGCACGGCCATCCAGGGCGCGCTCGACGGCTTCTTCGGCTCCTCGCACGCCTTCGACGTCACCGACGCCAACGGCGAGAGCCTGTCCGAGGCGATCATCCTGGTCGACAGCGCCGGGAAGAACGCCCGCTACCTGAACATCGTCAAGCGGATGCTGGCCGACTACGACGAGTCGTACAACGACTCCTGGTACATGCTCAACGCCGTGAACAGCGTGTACACGGTCATGTTCCGCGGGCACCAGGTGCCCGAGTTCATCAGGGCCATCGAGGCCGATTCCAGCGTGCTGAACTCCCTGCGCGACTTCGCCGCGAACCACCTCGACCTGCTGGGTACCAAGCAGTCGTTCCTGGTGTCCAACGCGGGACTCGAACTCGGCCGCTTCCTCAAGGAGGACTCGCTGCGCGCCAAGGCGAGTCCGTTCGCGGTCGACCTGATGGGCAAGAGCTCCATCGACGGCCCCACCGCCCCGCTCTGGGTCAATTTGGCCAAGATGGTCGACGCCTACGACAAGGACAACTGCGCGGAGTACGACGCCTGCAACCTCGCGGAGCGCCTCGAGAAGGTCGTCCTGCCGGTGAAGCACACCTGTAGCGACAGCATCACGATCCGGGCGCAGGACATGGCCGCGGAGGAACTCGAAGCCAGCTGCACCAGCCTGCGCGACCAGGACGCCTACTTCCATGAGGTGGCCCGGGACAACGGCGCGGTCGCCGACGACAACAACAAGACCATCGAGGTCGTGGCCTTCGACTCCAGCGCCGACTACCAGACCTACGCCGGAGTGATCTTCGGCATCGACACCAACAACGGCGGCATGTACCTGGAGGGCGACCCCAAGGCCGAGGGCAACCAGCCCCGGTTCATCGCCTACGAGGCCGAGTGGGCCCGCCCCGACTTCCAGATCTGGAACCTCAACCACGAGTACACGCACTACCTCGACGGCCGCTTCAACATGTACGGCGACTTCGCCGCCGGAATGACCACGCCGACCGTCTGGTGGGTCGAGGGCTTCGCTGAGTTCGTCTCCTACTCGTACCGCAAGCTCGACTACGAGGCCGCCATCGCCCAGGCCGCGAACCGCACCTACCGCCTGAGCACCCTGTTCGACACCACCTACGAGAACGCCGACCAGACCCGCGTGTACAACTGGGGCTACCTGGCCGTCCGTTACATGCTCGAATCCCACCGCTCGGACGTCGACACCCTGCTCGGTCTCTACCGCAAGGGCGACTGGGACGGCGCCCGCACCCTGCTCACGTCGACCATCGGCAGCCGTTACGACGCCGACTGGGACACCTGGCTGGCCGCCTGCGTGGCCGGTGCCTGCGGCAGCGGGTCCACCAACCCGCCCGGTGAGATCACTGAGTGCAAGGACGCCGACACCAGGTTGCTGGGCCGGAACTGCATGCGCAGCGAGCTGAAGGCCGTCAAGGGCGACTACGCCTACCTGGCCGTCCTCATCCCGGCGGGCACCACCCAGTTGAAGATCACCGCCTCCGGCGGCACGGGTGACGCCGACCTCTACTACAGCGCGAAGGAGTGGGCGACCACCGAGGTCTACACCGACAAGTCCGTCGGGGCGGGCAACGAGCACACCCTGACCGTCAACAACCCGGCGCCGGGCTACCACTTCATCAGCCTCTACGGCAACGAGAAGTTCGACGGCGCCAAGGTCACCACCGAGTTCTGATCCCGCGACCCCCACGGTATCGGCCGGCCGAGTGATGTTCCCGCTCGGCCGGCCGGTGCCGTCGCCCGGGGGCCGCGCCCGTCGGACACGGCCCCGGGCTCACAACAGCCGCAGCGTGCCGGGGGTCGTGTCGTCCGCCAGGATCGCCGTGATCAGGTCGAAGAGCGTCGGCCCCCGCCCCGCCAGGGCCTCGTCCAGCCGCTGCTGGACCGCCGCCCGGTTGGTGGGATGCACCCGGCTCAGGCTCTGCCGCAGATAGCGCGCCGTCTCCTCATGGCTCAGGGCCTGTGCGGAGGACGCGTGGTCCCGCCACTCGAAGACGAAGTCGCCATCGTCGGGAGTGCCCATCCCGCCGCCGAGGCAGTCCGCGAGGGCGTCGAGGTTGCGGCCGAAGTACCCGCCCGGCCCGTTCACCGCTTCGCCGATCACTTTCCAGAACTGCTCCAGGCCGGTGACCCGGGAGCCGTCGATCACATAGGTCACGGTCATGGGTGGAGCGTACAAGTCCGCCCGCTTCCCCCGGTCCGTGATCCGCGCCGCAGGTGGGGGGGGCTGCGGCGCGGATCGGTCCGGAGGGTTGAGCCTTCAGCAGCTCTGGTCGATGAGGTCGAATGTGGCGTAGTGGTCGCTGGTGTAGTAGTCCTCCCGCACCTTTTCGCCCGTGACGATCCGACGGGCGCCGCGGGTCGGGGAGCCGGGGGTGATGACCGTGTACTCGTGGTAGTAGCCGGTGCCCTGACCGGGCAGGACGCCTTCACGGTTCTGGAAGACGGCACCGTCCTGCGAGTACGGGAAGGGTCCGCCGGCGTCGATCAGGTCGAGGGTGTCGTGCGCCTGGGAGGGCAGCGCCGAGTAGCAGATGCTGCCGACCGAGTCGATGGACGAGGGGGAGGCGGTGGCCGTGGTGACCGGGCCGCCGACGAGGAGAACGGACAGGAGGGCGGCTGCGCCACCGAGCGTGGTGATCCGTGGGGGGATTCGCATAGCCACCATGATGACGCGCGTAGACATGGTGCCGTCAACGCCAACCGCTGTGAATTTTTTGGGAGTTAACCGGAGAGGAGGAAATGTGACGCCGATGTGTCCGAAGGCTCGTGGGCCGCTCGGCCGAAGAGTTCATTTATTGATGAGTCGACAAGCGTGGCGGCCGGTCTGTGGGGCATGCATCCCCGTGGAGGCGTTCCGCGAAGCCGTTCGGCGAGAAGGAGCCGGAAGGAACGAGAAGGAGCCGGAAGGAACGAGCGGAACACGAGAAGCCGCAGGGCGACAACAAGGCGCGACAACGGGGCTCGACAACAAGGGCGCGACGACAGGACACGACAAGGGCGCGGGAAGACGAGACGGCGAGCAGGGGGATTCACTGTGCGTACGGGGGAAACGATGGAGCGTCGGGGCGAGGCCGATTTCGTGGTGGACGGGACGGCGCGCGAGCCGGGGGAGCAGGGACCGCGGCCGGTCCGGCTGCATCGCAGACTGGCCCACACCGATCTGGCGGGCGTGAGCGAAGTGCGCGGCGCGTTGCGGGAGTTCCTGCGCTACCGATGGCGGCCGGAGTCGGCCGAGGTGGCGGAACTGCTGCTCAGTGAGTTGGTGACCAATGCCCTGATCCATACGCGTCACGGCGCGGTCGTCACGGTGAATGTGGCGCCCGCCAGACTGAGGGTGGAGGTGCGTGACTTCGTGTCCGGGCTGTCCTCGTCGTACGTACCGAACGCCGACGACGGTACGCACGGCCGAGGGCTGGTCCTGGTGCGGAATCTCGCGGATGCCTGGGGGGTCGGCGCGCAGGCGTTGGGCAAGGTCGTCTGGTTCGAACTGGACGGCGAAAGGCCCTGAGAGCCCGGGAGAACCGGGCCGTCAGGGCCTTGTGCGGCGGACGGATCAGCCGAACTGCTGCTCCAGGTCCTTCAGTTTCCGCTCCAGCGAATCGAGCCGGGGCAGTGCCTGGGTGTCGTCCTCGGCGGTGAGGTCGACGGTGATCGGTTCACCGGGGTTTCGGTCCGATGCCTCTCGGGCCGGACCCGTCACGGCCTGCAGGGAGGGCCGTGCACGCAAGGGCAGTTGTCCCGGCTCGGATAGGGCAGGCTCCACGGTGGACTGAGCGGAAGCCGTCGACGGGGCGATGGCCTGGACGTCCACCTGGGTCCCACCCCGGCCGACCCGGCGCCAGGCCCGGTTCTGCCGGTTCAGTGCCTTGATGCGGGCCCGGTCCAGCTTGACCTGGTCCTTCCTGCGCAGACGGTTCTGCTCCTTCTCCCGCCGGTCCTCACGTACCTCCTCGACCGCCTCGTCCAGAGTGCGTACGCCCTCCAGCAGCATCAGCGACCAGGCGCCGAAGGTCTCCCGGGGGGCGCGCAGCCACCGTACGATCCGGATCTGCGGCAGTGGACGGGGCACCAGGCCCTGCTCGCGCAGCGCGGCCCGGCGGGTCTGCTTCAGTGCCCGGTCGAAGAGCACGGCCGCCGAGAGCGACATCCCCGCGAAGAACTGCGGCGCGCCGGCGTGGTCGATGCCGCGCGGGGCGTGCACCCAGTTGAACCAGGCGGCCGCACCGGCGAACAGCCATACCAGCAGCCGAGAACCGAGCGCCGCGTCACCGTGACTGGCCTCGCGCACCGCGAGCACGGAACAGAACATGGCGGCCCCGTCCAGGCCGAACGGAACGAGATACTCCCAGCCACCGGAGAGGCCGAGGTTCTGCTCGCCGAAACCGACGAGCCCGTGGAAGGAGAGCGCCGCGGCGACCGCCGCGCAGCAGAACAGCAGGACGTACGAGGCGGTGGCATACAGCGCCTCCTTGCGTCTGCGACGCTCCTCGCTGCGTTCCCAGCTGTCGTCGGCAGCGGAATTGTCAGCGGCACGCTTGCCGCGTACGACCACCGCCACCGCCGCCAGGACCCCCACGAGCAGCACGGCGCCCGGAAGCAGCCAATTCAGCGATATGTCGGTCAGTCTCATGCGCGGTCCCTTGCGTCGCGTAGGGCATTTCGGGCGCCATGATTGCCGAAACCCCGTCATGCTCAGGGGGTTTCGGGGCAAGAGAACGCCATTGGGTTGGCAGGGCATACGGATAACCGAGATCTGATCGAATATCCGTATGCGGCCAGTGATCTGCGTTCGAATAGTACTACCCGTACGAGGGGCGTGGATCAGTGAGCGGGCGTCAGTTTCCGTACCCGGTCCGCATCGCAGGTGCGGGGGCAGGTGACGCAGGTGTCCTCGGGGCGCAACGTGTAGAAGAGGCAGCAGCTCGTCCGGTCCCGGGTGGGCAGTGATTCGCCGTTCGGACCGGTCAGTTCACGGAAGCCCGCCGAGCCGACGTACGGCTTGATGGTGCCGGGCAGGAGCTCCTCCAGCTCGGTCATCGCCCGTCGCTCCTCCCCGAGCAGATGGGCGATGTACCACAGGCCCTCGACGACCTCGTCCGTCGCCATCCCCCACAAGGCCCTCCTGCCGCGCCGCATCCGCGGACCGAAGCCGTTCAGTACCGGGCCGATGTGCTCGGCCACCGACGCCAGCACCTCGGCCCGCAGCGCCGCCTCGTCGGGAACGACGCGGGCGCCCGGCAGTCCGGCGGCCGGATCGTCGGGAAGGCAGGCGAACTCCCTCAGGCGCACCGTGAGATGGCCCAGCGCCCGCTGGAACGCCACATCCTCGACGGGGATCCGGGGGACCCGCCGGTGCAGGAACCACGGCACCGTCACCAGCAGGCAGGCGGGCCAGGCGTACCGGTGCAGCCCGAAGCCGGCGACCACATCGGGACGCGGCTGCTGCCCGTGGTCCCGCAGCACCTGCGCGTGGTCCCGGGCGAGGAAGGCGTCCAGCGCGGCACCGCCCGCCGCGAGCTCGTGCGCACCCACCCAGCCGGCACCGCGGGGAGCGGCCTCCTCGTCCGTCAGCACCTCTGCGCGCAGACCGGGGAACACCTCGCTCAGGCGCGCGTACGCGCCCGTCACGGCGGACGCGGTGGTGCCGGGAAGAAGGACGGGGAGTGTCATGCAGGGACCACCGAATCGCGATCGTTTGCAGGTAAGCCTTACCTTACCCGAACGGATCGATGTTTGAACTGCGGCCTGCTCCGCCTATGGTGCACAAGGGGCATGGCGCACGCGAGCCGCGCCCACGGCAGGCCGGGGAGGTCCGAGTGGAGCAGGGCAGAGCGCGTGAACAGGCACGGCCGTCGTACTCGTCCGCCGCGTCCGCGACCGCCTCTTCGTCCGTGCGGGTGCCCGATGCGCGGGTGCCCGAGCAGGCGCGCGGCGAACACACACACGGCGAGCCGTCCGCCCCGCGGCCGGTGGTGCAGCGGCACTCCGTACGCGGTCAGATCCTGGACGCCCTGCGCGTCGCGCTGGTGGACGGTCAGCTGGTCCCGGGACAGGTCTACTCCGCCCCGGCTCTGGGCGCCCGCTTCGGGGTCTCCGCGACGCCGGTGCGCGAGGCGATGCAACAGCTGGCCATCGAGGGTGCCGTCGAGGTCGTACCGAACCGCGGTTTCCGTGTCTCCCGGCGGGGCCCGCGCGAGCTGGCCGAACTGGCGGAGGTGCGGGCCCTGATCGAGGTCCCCGTCATGCTGCGGCTGGCCCGCACCGTGCCGTCGGCCCGTTGGTGCGCCCTGCGCCCGTTGGCCGACGCCACCGTGGCGGCCGCCGCCGTCGGCGACCGGGCCGGCTACGCGGAGTCCGACCGCGCCTTCCACGGCGCCGTCCTCGCCCTCTGCGGCAACGAGCAGTTGGTGATGGTCGCCGACGACCTGCACCGCCGCTCCCAGTGGCCGCTGGGGGACAACCCCGCCACCCGCCGCGCCGACCTGCTGGCCGACGCCGCCGAGCACACCGCCCTGCTCGACGCGCTCATCGCCCAGGACCTGGCCGTCGTGCAGTCGCTGGTACGCGAACACTTCACCGGCGCCGAGAGCTGAACCGGACGCTGCCGCGGGCTCCGTCGGCCTCGCCGTGGGAACGGGTTACGCTACGCCTCTGATCACATGATCATTCTTAGGGGCGGGAATGGCAGGAAGCCGGGCGTCGAGACCGGTGTCCGGACTGCTGATGGCGGCGGTGGTGCTGGGCGCAGGCGGCTGTTCACAGGCGGCCGGCCGGGGTGCGACCGTCCCGGCGGGCGAGAGCCCGGTGGCCACGTCCGCACAGCCGTCCGTGACACCGTCGCCGATGCCCACGGGCACCCCCGTCGCGACACCGGGACACACGCCCGTCGCGAAGCCGTCCGAACCGGCCCCGGACGCCTCGCACACCGTCGCCGTCGTGGTACCGCCACGGAAGGCCGCGCCGCCCAAATCCCCGGTCCCGCCCCCGCGACGGGACAGCGGCGGATCACGGGACAACCCTCCCGCCGTACCGCAGAACCCCAACCGGGGTCCCCATCCGCCGCCCGCCCCGGACCGCCCGTCTCCGACACCGGAGTGGAGCGGCGCCGGCTGGAAGCCCGGTGATCCGGTCGTGGATCTCACCTGACGTGCGGAGGAGGAGCCGGGAACGCTCCCGCCCCTCCTCCGGGCGGTGCCGCGGATTCAGTTCGCCTCGGCCGTCTGCGGGGGCGGCGGGTCCAGGTGCGGAGCCAGCCAGGTCGGTACGCCGCCGAGCAGCCGGAAGAGCCGGCCCGCCTCGGCGCGCAGCCGGGTCGCCGCCTCGGGCTCGGGCTCGGAGTCCGCGAGGGCGATGAGGGCCGGAGCCGTCCCGATCAGGTAGCCCAGCTCCTCCCTGATCCGCAGGCACTCGGCGAAGCCGTGACGCGCCTCCGCCAGTTCGCCCTCGCGCAGGGCGAGCAGGGCGAGATGGCGCCAGGTCGAGGAGAGCAGCAGCGCGTCCCCCTGGGCGGTGGCACCGGCGTGGGCCCTGCGGTAGGCGGCCCGCGCGGCCTGCGGCGAGTCGGCGATGTTCTGCGCGATCAGGCCTCGGCGGAAGTCCAGCAGCGGGCGGCCCGGCGCGGACGGGGCGAGCAGCGCGGCGGCGCGGCTCAGGGCGACGCTGGCTTCGTCCGCCCGGTCCCGGACGCCCAGAAGTGTCGACGCGTACGCCAGATGGCCGCGTTCGCAGGCCGCCGCGCCGCGTTCGGCGTCGTCATGGGCCAGTGCCTCGGCGGTGCGCAGGGCGTCCTCGGCGTCGGTCCAGCCCTGCCCGGTGTACAGGCACCGTTCGGTGAGCAGCGCGGTCCGCTGGAGTGCCGCCGCCGGATCGGTGACGGCGTCGTGTTCGAGCAGCGCGGCGGCGTCCGTCCAGCAGGCGCGTGACCGCAGGCGCCATACCGCTGTCTGGAGCGGCGGATCGTCATCGGCTGTCGTTCCGGAACCAGACATGGCGGTATGCGCCACATTGCCCTCCCCGAGCGCGCCATCGAGCTGTTGAGTCTGGCCGCATCTCAGCACGGAATGGCACGCCGGGCCAAGGGGTCGGGTCAATGTCAGGTGAAAGATTTCACAAACGAGCCGACATGCCCGCAGGGGAGGTGGCGCCCGGAAGTCAGCTCATGCGCAGGGCGAGGAAGAAATCGAGCTTGTCCTCCAGGCGCGAAAGGTCACGCCCCGTCAACTGCTCGATTCGCCCGACCCGGTAGCGCAATGTGTTGACGTGCAGATGGAGCCGGGCGGCGCAGCGCGTCCAGGAACCGTCGCAGTCCAGGAACGTCTCCAGCGTCGGGATCAGCTCCGCGCGATGGCGCCGGTCGTAGTCGCGCAGCGGGTCGAGCAGCCGTGCGGTGAACGCGCGGCGCACGTCGTCGGGGACGAACGGCAGCAGCAGCACGTGCGAGGCCAGCTCGTGGTGCCCGGCCGCGCAGACCCGGCCGGGCCGGGCCGCCGCGACCCGGCGGGCGTGCCGGGCCTCCTCCAGGGCGCCGCGCAGTCCCTCGGGCGAAAGCACGGCCGCGCTGACACCCAGTGTCAGCCGCCCGTCGTCGGCGAGGCCCGCGGAGAGCGGCTCGCGGACGGCGGCGAGCAGCACACCGGCGTGCAGCGCGGGGTCGGCCTCGGCGGGCGCGCCGGACGGCGCCGCGCCGGGCTCGCCGCCCGAAGCGGGCACGGTGACGGCGGGCAGCGGTACGAGCGCCACGGCCTCGTCGCCGGTGTGGGCGACCGCGATCCGGTCCGCGGAGTCGGTGCCGGTGACCGCCGGGTCGACCAGGATCTCCTCCAGCAATGCCTGGGCCACCGGGCCGCCCGCGACGGCGGGGCCGGAGCCGGCCTGGCCGCCCGTGGCGGGGGAGCCCGCCGCGTCGCCCCACTCGACGCGTGCCACCACGACCTGCCAGTGCGGCGCCGCCCCGAGCCCGGGGAGCAGCACCGGAGCGGCGACCCGCAGCCGGGCGGCGATCTCGGCCGGCGGCGCGCCCGTCTGGACCAGCTCCAGGACTTCCTGGGCCAGCCTGCGGCGTACCGTACGGGCCGCGTCGCGCCGGTCCCGTTCGACGGCGATCAGCTGGGTGACGCCCTGGAGCAGGTCCAGCCGGGCGGGCGGCCAGTCGCTCGCGTCCGCCTCGACCGCGAGCAGCCAGTCGGAGAGCACCGACTCGCGCACATCCCGCGAGGCCGGCACCGCGCCCCGCCCGGTGTTCCGGATCGGGAAGAGCGAATACGTGATGCCGTCGACCGTGGTGCGGTGCGGGGCCCGGCGGCCGCCGCGGGTGGCGGCCAGATGGTGGCCGGCGAGCGCCGCGCCGACCGGCCCGGCCAGCGGCGCGTCTCCGGCGCCCGCGATCTGCCGCCCGGTGGGGGAGAGCACCCACGCGTGCAGGTCGAGATCGGAGCCCAGCAGATCCAGCACCACCTCGGGGCCGCCGCCCGCCGGGCCCGAGGTCATGAGCCTGCGGTGGCGGTCCACGACGGCGGCGAGATCGCCCGCACGCTCGCCCGACACCTGGCGCACCACATGCTCGGTGATCGTTGCGAACGCGACGGTCTCATGGACGGCGAAGAGCGGCAGCCGGTGTCGTCCACAGGCCTCCACCAGATCGCCGGGGACGTCACCGAGCTCCGCCTCGCCGGCCGCGAGCCCGGCGACCCCGGCACCTGCCAGGATGCGTACGAACGGCTCCGAATCCGTCGCGTCCCGGCGCCAGGCCAGACCCGTCAGGACCAGCTCGCCGCCCGACAGATAGCGGCTGGGATCCCGCAGGTCGGTGGTCATCACGCCACGGACGGAGCGGTCCAGCTCGTCCTCGCCGCCGAGCAGCCGCAGGCCCAGCGCGTCGGTCTCCAGCAGTGCGCGCAGCCGCATCTCGTCGCCGCCGATCTCTTTCGTTGGTGCGGGTGAAAACTGGGTATTGCGGTGAGGTTACTGATCCCCGCCATTCGTTCGAATCTACAAGACGGAGAGAGCGGCCAGCCAACTCCTTCATGGTTTCGGTGACTGCACCGGGTGGAGCACGGCTTGTGTACTTGGCCCCACACCGCGTTAACAACACATGAACGACCAGTCGAGGGCCGGCCGTCCCCAGCCCCAGCGAACGACCGATTGAGAAGAAGAGAGCCACTCATGGACTTCCTTCGCCCCGCCAGCTGGGAGGAGGCGCTCGCCGCCAAGGCCGAGCACCCCACGGCTGTGCCCATTGCGGGTGGCACCGATGTGATGGTCGAGATCAACTTCGACCACCGGCGGCCCGAGTACCTCCTGGACCTCAACCGCATCGGAGAACTGTCCGAATGGGAGGTGGGCCAGGAGAGCGTACGGCTCGGCGCCTCCGTACCGTACAGCCAGATCATGGAGCACCTGCGCGCCGAGCTGCCCGGACTCGCGCTCGCCTCGCACACCGTCGCCTCGCCGCAGATCCGCAACCGCGGCGGCGTCGGCGGCAACCTGGGGACCGCCTCGCCCGCCGGTGACGCCCATCCGGCGCTGCTCGCAGCGGGCGCCGAGGTCGAGGCCGAATCCGTACGCGGGACGAGGATGATCCCGATCGACGCCTTCTACACCGGCGTCAAGCGCAACGCCCTCGCCCCGGACGAGCTGATCCGGGCCGTGCACATCAAGAAGGCCGACGGGCCGCAGCAGTACTCCAAGGTCGGCACCCGCAACGCGATGGTCATCGCCGTCTGCGCCTTCGGCCTGGCCCTGCACCCCGAGACCCGCACGGTGCGCACCGGCATCGGCTCGGCCGCCCCCACGCCCGTACGGGCGAAGGAGGCCGAGGAATTCCTGAACGCCGCGCTCGAAGAGGGCGGTTTCTGGGACAGCCGAACGATCATCACCCCGTCCATCGCCTCGCAGTTCGCCGCGCTCGCCGCCGGTGCCTGCAACCCGATCGACGATGTGCGCGGCACCGCGAGCTATCGCAGGCACGCGGTAGGGATCATGGCCCGCCGCACCCTCGGCTGGACCTGGGAGTCGTACCGCGGCAACGGCCGCAGCACCGAAGGAGCTGCCTGATCATGCGCGTCAATTTCACGGTCAACGGCCGCAGGCACGAGGCGGACGACGTCTGGGAGGGCGAGTCCCTCCTCTACGTGCTGCGTGAGCGGATGGGCCTGCCGGGCTCGAAGAACGCCTGCGAGCAGGGCGAGTGCGGATCGTGCACGGTCCGCCTGGACGGTGTCCCGGTCTGCTCCTGTCTGGTCGCCGCGGGGCAGGTGGAGGGCCGCGAGGTCGTCACCGTGGAGGGCCTCGCCGACTTCGCGGCCCACCGTTCCCAGGAACACCCCGGCAGTGGCTGCGCCTCCGGCGCCTGCGGCACCGCACTCGACAAGGCGCGGCGGTGGGAGGCCGCGCCGGCCGGCGAGGAGAGCCGGGACACCGGCGAACTCTCACCGATCCAGCAGGCGTTCATCGACGCCGGAGCCGTCCAGTGTGGCTTCTGCACCCCCGGCCTGCTGATCGCCGCCGACGAGCTGCTCGAACGCAACCCTGAGCCGTCCGACGCGGACATCCGTGAGGCGCTCTCCGGCAACCTCTGCCGCTGCACCGGCTACGAGAAGATCCTCGACGCGGTCCGCCTCGCGGCCGCCCGCGCGGAAGAAACGGTCTGACGATGGGCGTTACCGGCAACCCCACCAGCATCAACCAGGGCACCCGCACCAAGGGCGGCATCGGCGAGTCCACGCTGCGCCCCGACGGCATCCTCAAGGTCACCGGAGAGTTCGCGTACTCCTCCGACATGTGGCACGAGGACATGCTCTGGGGCCACACGCTGCGCTCCACGGTCGCGCACGCCGAGATCGTCTCCATCGACACCTCGCAGGCGCTCGCCATGTCCGGTGTCTACGCCGTACTCACCTACGACGACCTGCCGGCCTCGGTGAAGAACTACGGGCTGGAGATCCAGGACACCCCGGTCCTCGCCCACGGCAAGGTCCGCCACCACGGCGAACCGGTGGCGCTCGTCGCCGCCGACCACCCGGAGACGGCCCGCCGCGCTGCTGCGAAGATCAGGATCGACTACCGCGAGTTGCCCGTCGTCACCGACGAGGCCTCCGCCCTCGCACCCGACGCGCCCCTCGTCCACGAGGGCCGCGACGACCACCACGCGGGGTACGTACCGCACCCCAACATCGTCCACCGCCAGCCCATCGTGCGCGGCGACGCGGACGCGGCGGCGGCCCGTGCCGATGTCGTGGTCAGCGGCGAATACGTCTTCGGCATGCAGGACCAGGCCTTCCTCGGCCCCGAGTCCGGTCTGGCCGTGCCCGCCGAGGACGGCGGCGTCGACCTGTACGTCGCCACCCAGTGGCTCCACTCCGACCTGCGCCAGATCGCTCCCGTCCTCGGCCTGCCCGAGGACAAGGTCCGTATGACGCTCTCCGGAGTCGGCGGCGCGTTCGGCGGCCGCGAGGACCTGTCGATGCAGATCCACGCCTGTCTGCTGGCCCTGCGCACCGGCAAGCCGGTCAAGATCGTCTACAACCGGTTCGAGTCCTTCTTCGGCCATGTGCACCGGCACCCCGCCAAGCTCTGGTACGAGCACGGCGCGACCCGCGACGGCAAGCTGACCCATATGAAATGCCGCATCGTGCTGGACGGCGGAGCATATGCTTCCGCCTCACCGGCCGTCGTCGGCAACGCCTCCTCGCTCAGCGTCGGCCCGTACGTCATCGACGACGTCGATATCGAGGCGATCGCGCTCTACACCAACAACCCGCCGTGCGGCGCCATGCGCGGCTTCGGCGCGGTCCAGGCATGCTTCGCCTACGAGGCCCAGATGGACAAGCTGGCCGCCGAACTCTCCATGGACCCGGTCGAGTTCAGGCAGCTCAACGCCATGGAGCAGGGCACCCTCCTGCCGACCGGACAGGTCGTCGACTCGCCCGCACCGGTCGCCGAACTGCTGCGCCGGGTCAAGGCGATGCCGCTGCCGCCCGAGCGCCAGTGGGAGTCGGCCGGCGAGCAGGCCGACGTACGGGCCCTGCCCGGCGGGCTCTCCAACACCACCCACGGCGAAGGCGTCGTACGCGGCGTCGGCTACGCGGTCGGCCTGAAGAACGTCGGATTCTCCGAGGGCTTCGACGACTACTCCACGGCCCGGGTGCGCATGGAGGTCATCGGCGGCGAACCCGTCGCGACCGTGCACACCGCCATGGCCGAGGTCGGACAGGGCGGCGTCACCGTCCACGCCCAGATCGCCCGGACCGAACTCGGCGTCGCCCAGGTCACCATCCACCCGGCCGACACACAGGTCGGCTCGGCCGGCTCCACCTCCGCCTCCCGGCAGACGTATGTCACCGGCGGCGCAGTGAAGCACTCCTGCGAGGCCGTGCGCGGACGCGTCCTGGAGATCGGCCGTCGCAAGTTCGGTACGTACCACCCCGCGTGGGCCACCGCCGAACTGCTCCTGGAAGACGGCAAGGTCGTCACCGACGGCGGCGAGGTGCTGGCCGACCTGGTCGACGTACTGGAGGACGAGGCGGTCGACATCGAGCTGGAGTGGCGCCACCGGCCCACCGAGGCGTTCGACCTCCGTACCGGACAGGGCAACGGCCACGTCCAGTACTCCTTCGCCGCCCACCGCGCGGTCGTCGAGGTCGACACCGAACTCGGTCTGGTCAAGGTCATCGAACTGGCCTGCGCCCAGGACGTCGGCAAGGCACTCAACCCGCTGTCGGTCGTGGGCCAGATCCAGGGCGGCACCATCCAGGGAATGGGTATCGCCGTCATGGAGGAGATCGTCGTCGACCCGAAGACCGCGAAGGTGCGCAACCCCTCCTTCACGGACTACCTGCTCCCCACCATCCTCGACACGCCGACCATCCCGGTCGATGTGCTCGAACTCGCCGACGACCACGCCCCGTACGGGCTCCGTGGCATCGGTGAGGCGCCCACCCTGTCGTCGACCCCGGCCGTCCTCGCGGCGATCCGGAACGCGACGGGCCTGGAGCTCAACAGGACACCGGTACGACCCGAGCACCTCACGGGCACCTGAGTCACAGCTCCCCCCGAACCCTCCGGGCGGTGCGTGCCTCCCAGGAACGTCACACTTCCGTCGCCCGCACCGCCCGGAGATCCCAAGTGCCGTACGGAATACGGCCGTTGTTCCACCGAGCAGTATCGCAGTACCTGCACATTCCACTCTGCATGAACAGTTCGTCTCGGGCCGTCCCCCGGGTCGTGCCGCCAGCGCAGTCATCCCAAATCCCGCATATCGATTCTTCATCGCGGGTGCCCCTGTGAACCTTGGGAGTCAGGCATCATGACCCAGCAGTCAGTGGAGTCCGAGACCACCGCGGAGGAAGCGGGCCACGGCTCGCGCGTCCCCGCCGGAAGATCTTGGCTCGACCGGTACTTTCACATATCCGAACGAGGGTCCACCGTCGCGCGCGAAGTGCGCGGCGGCGTCACGACCTTCATGGCCATGGCGTACATCCTTCTGCTCAACCCGCTGATCCTGTCCGGCAAGGACGTAGCGGGCGACACACTCAGCCAGAAGGGTCTGATCACCGCCACCGCGTTCGCCGCCGCACTCACCACGCTCCTGATGGGCTTCGTGGGCAAGGTGCCGCTGGCCCTCGCCGCGGGCCTGTCGGTCTCCGGTGTGATCTCCTCGCAGGTCGCCCCGGCGATGACATGGCCGCAGGCCATGGGCATGTGCGTGATGTACGGCGTAGTGATCATGCTTCTGGTCGTCACGGGCCTCCGTGAGCTGATCATGAACGCGATCCCGCTCGCGCTCAAACACGGCATCACGATGGGCATCGGCCTCTTCATCGCCCTGATCGGCCTCTACAAGTCCGGCTTCGTGCACACCGGCAAGGCCACCCCGCTCGCCCTGGGCCCCACCGGTGAACTCGCCGGCTGGCCGGTCCTGCTCTTCGCGGGCACCTTGCTCCTGATCTTCATGCTGCAGGCGCGCAACACCCCCGGCGCGATCCTGATCGGCATCATCACCGGCACGATCGTCGCGATGATCCTCAACGCGCTCGACGTGATCAACCCCGAGCAGTGGGCCAGCGGCGCCCCCGCACTGCACGGCAGCGCGGTCTCGACGCCCGACTTCTCGCTCTTCGGGCACGTCGAGTTCGGCGGCTGGGGGTCCGTCGGCGCCATGACGGTCGGCATGATCGTCTTCACGCTCGTCCTCGCCGGGTTCTTCGACGCGATGGCCACCATCATCGGCGTCGGCACCGAGGCCGAGCTCGCCGACGACAAGGGCCGCATGCCGGGTCTGTCGAAGGCCCTGTTCATCGACGGCGCGGGCGGAGCCATCGGCGGCATCGCGGGCGGCTCCGGCCAGACCGTGTTCGTCGAGTCGGCCACCGGCGTCGGCGAGGGCGCCCGCACCGGCCTCGCCTCGGCCGTCACGGGACTGTTCTTCGCGGCCTGCCTGTTCTTCACGCCGGTCACCGCGATCGTCCCGCAGGAGGTCGCGTCCGCCGCGCTCGTCGTCATCGGGGCCATGATGATGATGAACGCCCGGCACGTCGACTGGGCCGACCGCGCCACCGCGATCCCGGTCTTCCTGACCGTGGTCCTGATGCCCTTCACGTACACCATCACCACCGGTGTCGCGGCGGGCGTCATCTCCTGGGTCGCCATCAAGATCGCCCAGGGCAGGGCCCGGGAGATCGGGGCCTTCATGTGGGGCCTGACGGTGATCTTCCTCGTGTACTTCGCGCTGCATCCGATCGAGGGGTGGCTGGGCGTCCACTGACGCGCCCGAACAGCCCTTCACACAACCGCTGAGGAGACCGACAGATGCTGGACATCGCCGCAGAGCTCAACCGGTGGGTCGAGCAGGGACGAGACTTCGCCGTGGCCACCGTCGTGGCGGTCGGCGGCAGCGCGCCCCGGCAGCCCGGAGCCGCCCTCGCCGTCGACCGCGACGGCACGGCGATCGGATCGGTCTCCGGCGGGTGTGTGGAGGGCGCGGTGTACGAGCTGTGCGAGCAGGCCCTCGACGACGGCGAGACCGTGCGGGAGCAGTTCGGCTACAGCGACGAGGACGCCTTCGCGGTCGGTCTGACCTGCGGCGGCATCATCGACATCCTGGTGACACCGGTCCGTGCGGACGATCCCGCACGGGCCGTGTTCGCCGCAGCTCTCGCCACCGCCGCACGGGGGGAGGCAGCGGCGGTGGCCAGGGTCACCGAGGGGCCCGCGGAACTCCTCGGCCGCCCCCTGCTCGTCCGCCCCGGCGGATCGTACGAGGGAGGGCTCGGCGGGCATCCGGAGCTGGACCGCACCGCGGCGGCCGATGCCCGCGCGATGCTGGACGCCGGCCGCACCGGTTCCCTCACCATCGGCGCCGACGGTTCGCGCTGCGGACAGCCGCTCACCCTGCTCGTCGAATCGAGCGTCCCACCGCCCCGGATGATCGTCTTCGGGGCCATCGACTTCGCCTCGGCGCTGGTCCGGGCGGGAAAGTTCCTCGGGTACCACGTCACCCTGTGCGACGCCCGCCCCGTCTTCGCCACGAAGGCCCGCTTCCCCGAGGCCGACGAACTGGTCGTCGAATGGCCGCACCGCTATCTCGCGGCCACCGATGTCGACGCGCGCACCGTCCTGTGCGTTCTCACCCATGACGCCAAGTTCGATGTCCCGCTGCTGGAACGGGCGTTGAGACTGCCGGTGGCGTACGTCGGCGCGATGGGCTCGCGCCGCACCCACCTGGAGCGCAACGACCGGCTGCGCGACATCGGCGTCACGGAGCTGGAACTGGCCAGGCTGCACTCGCCGATCGGCCTCGACCTCGGCGCCCGTACCCCCGAGGAGACCGCGCTGTCGATCGCCGCCGAAATCGTCGCCGACCGGCGCGGCGGCAGCGGCGTGCCGCTCAAGGGCGCGCACACCCCGATCCACCACGAAGGCGGCCGGCCGCCGAACGGAGTGATCACGTCCGTGGCCTGAACCGTTCCCTGAACCACGACTGATCGTGGGCGGGTTGCCGCCACGGCGGCTTCACGCCAGGTGTGAACTCGTCCGTAGCCGTGCTTTTGCCGGTAGATCAGCTGCATGACATTCACACCCTCCTCCGCTTCCGGCCGGGCGAGACCCGCTCGTGCGGGTCGCCGGGCTCTGCTCATAGCGACTTCGGTCGCTCTGGTGAGCGGCGCGCTGCTTCCCGCGGCGGGCTCCGCCTCCGCCTCTGTCCCCGCCTCTTCGGCGGACCGGCCCGGGTCCCTCGGACGCCAGGCCGCCGCACCCCTCGAGGACCCCGTCAAGGAGTACGACATCACCCTGCTCACGGGCGATGTCGTGCACTACACGGACGGCGTCGGCAAGCAGGACACCGTCACCGTGGACCGCCCCGACGGCGCGGTCGGCGGCGTGCACGTCCAGCAGGCCGGTGACGATCTCTACGTCCTGCCCGACGAGGCCGGCTCCCTGCTCGCGGCGGGGAAGCTGGACCGCCGGCTGTTCAACGTCTCGGCTCTCGCCCGGATGGGGTACGACGACAAGAGATCGGGCGGCATCCCGGTGATCGCCACCTACCCGGCGAGCCGGGGCCGTTCACTGCCCGCCGCCCCGCGCGGCGCCAAGAAGATCCGCACCCTGGACAGCATTCACGGTGCCGCGCTGAAGGCCGGCAAGGACACCGTCCGGGCCTTCTGGAACGACATCGCCCGCACCTCCACGGCCCGGTCGCTGGACAACGGCATCGACAGGCTCTGGCTCGACGGCCGGGTGGAAGCAGCGCTCAAGGACTCCGTTCCGCAGGTCAACGCTCCCCAGGCATGGGCCGAGGGATATGACGGCAAGGGTTCCAAGGTCGCCGTCCTGGACACCGGTATCGACGCCACCCATCCGGACGTCAAGGACCGCATCCTCGAAACCAAGAGCTTCGTGCCGGGCGAGGAGGTCGTCGACAAGAACGGCCACGGCACGCATGTCGCCTCCACGATCGCGGGCTCGGGCGCCGCGTCGGAGGGGGTCAACAAGGGCGTGGCGCCGGGCGCCGGGCTGATCATCGGCAAGGTGCTCGGCGACTCCGGATCCGGTGAGGACTCCGGCATCATCGAGGCCATGGAGTGGGCGAAGGCCGAAGGCGCCGACGTCGTCTCCATGAGCCTCGGTTCCAGCATCCCGGACGACGGCTCCGACCCGATGTCGCAGGCCGTCGACGCACTCTCCGCCGACGGCGGGCCGCTCTTCGTGATCGCCGCGGGCAACTCCTACGGCGCGGGCACCATCGGCTCGCCCGGCTCGGCGCAGAAGGCCCTGACCGTCGCCGCCGTCGACAAGAAGGACAAGCGCGCGGACTTCTCCTCGATGGGCCCGCTCGTCAGGTCCTACGGCCTGAAGCCCGACCTGTCCGCACCGGGTGTGGACATCAACGCCGCGGCCTCGCAGTCGGTCCCGGGCACGAACGGGATGTACCGGTCGATGTCCGGTACGTCGATGGCGACCCCGCACGTCGCGGGCGCCGCAGCCATTCTGAAGCAGCGTCACCCCGACTGGTCCGGCCAGCGGATCAAGGACGCGCTGATGAGCTCGTCGAAGAGGCTCGACGCCTACACCCCGTACGAGCAGGGAACCGGCCGGCTCGACGTGAAGGCGGCGGTCGACACCACGATCGAGGCCACCGGATCCGTCGAGGTCGCCTCCTACCAGTGGCCGCACTCAGCGTCGGACCCGGTCGCCCGGCGGACCATCACCTACCGCAACACCGGGGCGAAGGACGTCACGCTCGACCTGGCCATGGACACGGACGCCGAGGCCTACACCCTGTCGACGAAGCGGCTGACCGTCCCGGCCGGTTCCACCGCCGAGGCCGTGCTCTCGCTGGACCCGTCGAAGGTCGCGAACGACACCCGGTTCTCCGGTCAGGTCATCGCCACGGACGCGGCGGGCACCACCGTCGCGCACACCGGATTCGCCCTGTACAAGGAGCAGGAGCTGTACGACCTGACGCTCAGGCTCCGTGACCGAGACGGCAAGCCGATGGACGGTCTGGTCGTCTTCGGCGCGCTCGGCGACCCGAACCTGAACGTCGTCCAGGTGTCGGGCGAGTCCACGCTGCGGCTGCCGCCGGGCAATTACACCGCCTGGACCGCCGCTGACATTGCCGGCGACCGCGCCGACTCGAAGGCCGTGGCATTCCTCGCTGCCCCCGAGACGATCCTCGACAAGGCGACCACGGTCACCCTCGACGCGTCCAAGGCCCACAAGGTCAGTGTGCGGACCCCGAAGGAGACCGAGACCCGACAGCTGCGATATGACATGGCACGTACCGCACCGGACGGCACCGTCCAGCGCGACGCGTACCAGATCCCGTTGACCTACGACCAGCTGTGGGCCGGCCCCACCAAGAAGGTCACGCAGGGCAGCTTCTCCTTCCTGACCCGCTGGCGGCAGGGCGAGAAGCAGCTGGATGTGTCGGCCGACGGCCGTGACGTGCCGGTCTTCCCGCAGGGTGGTGCGGCCATAGCCGAAAACGGTGAGAAGAAGCTGGCCGGCGTCTTCGCGGGCAACGGCGCCGTGGCCGACTACGAGGGTCTGAACGTCAAGGGCAAGGCCGTCGTCATCCGCAGCAGTGACGCGGTCGCTCCCGCCGACCGGCTCGCCAACGCCGTGGCCGCGGGCGCCGGGGCACTGTTCGTCGTCAACGACGGCGACGGCGTCCTGATGGAGAGCTACACCCCCTATGGGACCAAGGGAACCATTCCTGTCGCCTCGGTCCAGCGCCTGGCAGGCGAGGACCTGATCAAGGCGGTGAAAGCCGACCGCAAACTGACGATCGCTCAGCACAGGTTCGCCCGCTATGTGTACGACCTGGTCGACCGCCACGACGGTACCGTCCCGGACCGTTCCCTGGAGTTCGCCCCGTCGGTCCGTCAGCTGGCGAAGGTGGAGAACACCTTCTACGGCCACAAGGACATGCTCGGCGGAGGCTACCGCTACGACATCCCGGACTACGGCCCGGGCCTCGGCTTCGAGGAGTACGAGAAGTTCCCCGGCACCCGCGACGAGTGGGTCACCCCTCTCCCGGGCGCCTCCTTCTGGTACGAGAACCACTCGATCCTCGACGCCACCGAATCGGACAGCGCGCAGGAGATGCGCAGCGGGGAGCTGGACTACACGGCGGGCCGCACCTACCCCGCCCAGTGGTTCGCGCCGGTCACTCGTCCGCGTCTGGGTACCGGCTACTGGGGTCCGTTCCGTTCCGTCTACAACGACATCCAGTTCAACTTCACCCCGTGGACGGACTCGGGTGCGGGGCACTCGGGCTCCATGCCGGAGGACGAGTACGCCACCACCACCACCGCCTTCTACCAGGGCGACACCCTGATCAAGAAGGTCAAGGGCCGGGCCGGATTCGCCTGGGACGTCTCGCCCGAGAAGCTGCCGTACCGCTTCGTGCTCGACTCCACCCGGGACGGTGACACCTGGAAGACCTCCACCCGTACGCACACCGAGTGGAACTTCGTCTCGGGCGCCATGGACGAGAACGGCCCGTACCAGGCCGACATCCCGATGCTGCAGCTGGACTACAAGGTCGACACCGACCTCGCCGGTGACGTCGAGTCCGGCAAGTGGACCGAGATCGCTCTCACCTCCGGTACGCAGGAGTGGCTGGAGGGTGCGGTGAAGGCCACCAAGGCCTCGCTGTCGGTCAGCTACGACGACGGCAAGACCTGGGAAGAGGTTCAGCTGCGCAAGGACGCGGCCGGTTCCTGGACCGCCAGGTTCAAGACGCCGAAGGCGGGCAGCTCCTTCGTTTCGCTGAAGGCGCACGCCGAGGCGGCCGACGGGCTGGGCGTCGACCAGGAGATCACCAGGGCGTTCGGCCTGAAGTGATCTGCTGAGGTTCGCTCTTGAGGCGTGCGACGCACCCCGGCCGGGGTGCGTCGCACGCCTCTTTCCATGCTCCCTTCATCACCTCGGATCGCATCTGCATTTCTCCGACGCGAATCCCGCACTTTCTCTCGACCGGACTCTGGCCGAGGGATTCCGGCTCGATATTCCCTCCGGTACGTCCCTGCGGTTCGAGCACGCTCCCGCACACCGTCAACACCGTCGCCGAACACCTCGACATGCTGATGGTCTGTCACCACCTCAACCCGCGCGTCCCCGAGGACCTCGCCTGCGCGGAGTCCCGCATCCGCTCCACCACGATCGCCGCCGAAGACGTCCTGCACGACATCGGCAGAACCGGCCGTCGCGGCGGGCCTGACCCGCGACAGCGTCCCCGCACTGCTGCGTGCCCGGCTGCACACCACGGCCGTCACCGAGGCTGCGGCCGCGGTACTCGCCCTGCGGGCAGCCCGGCAGGACCCGGTGGGGTGTTCGGGCAGGCTCCACTGCGCCGTCGCACCGTCCTGCAACCCTTTCCTCCCTGGACGCGTCCGAGTCAGCAGACCCGATTGACCGCTGGGTGATCCGAGATGGGGGAGTAGTGTCCGATACAGAGATGCGGTTGGCTCAGGAACGCAGGTTCGTCGAGCTCAGGATCGAGGCGCTGCGTGAGGCAATCGAGCAGGGCCGGGCGGAGCCTGGCGACGCGGGCCGACTGGCGACGGCCATGTACGAGCTCAGGTCGATGGTGCTGAGCCCGGTCACCGACGAGGAGTTGCTTGAGACCGTGCGCTGGGCGCGCGCCGCCGACCTGAGCGATCCGAAGCCGCTGGAGGTCCTGGTCGGGGCGCTCTGTGTGGCCCGGGTACGGGCCGGTGACTCTCGGTGGGACGCCGAATTAGACGCAGCTACACGGGAGTTGGAGGCGCTGGCGCCGCATGCACCCGTACTGGACACGGTCCGCCGGGCACGGAGCGATCTTCAGTCGCTGCTGGAAGACAATCGCGCGCGGCCCCGGGAGCCCGGTGCATGAAGGACCCCGCCGAGCGCCTCGTCGACGAACTCCTCGCCGCCACGTCGCTCCTCCAGGCGGAGTCCCTGCTTTTCGACAACGCCGGCGTGTGCGCGTGGGACAAACTCTGGGGGGTGCTCCTGCTGCGCAGGGACCGGTTCCATGCGGACGGGCGCCGGGCCGCCGAGCAGGCCGCTCTCCAGGTGGTGCGGCTGGTGGAGGAGAGTCGGGGCACCTGGGAGCTCCTCGCGCACCGGCGCGGGCAGCGTACCCGGATCGACGAGGTCTTCCCGGTCGCCCCCACGGAACCGCGCATGGTCCTGGAACGGATAGTGCTGGAACACCTCGACCGCGGTGACCTGGAAGCCGCGCTCGTCAGCGCCCGGAAAACAGACGCCCTACCCTGCACGAACCGGGACGAGCAGGCGCGAATCGCTCAGGTGCGGGTGCATCTCGCCGATGCGCTGCAACGTGTGCACCGCAACCGCGAGGCGCTGGATATCATGGAGTCCTTCGACGCCGACCCAGAGGGCCCGGACCTGCTGCCGCACGGCGGCCCGGCCTACCTTGCGGCCGCTCATCTCCATCTCAGGCGAGGGTCGTTGTGCCAGAGCCTCGGGCTGCACGGCCGCGCGCGGCACGCCTTCACGAGTGCCTGCCAACTGGCCGAGCCGATCGGCGACGACCTGGTGGAGGCGCTCGCTCGGACGGGGCTGGCCGATGCCTTCTCCGCAGTGGGCAGGCACCGCGACGCAGTTCGCGAACACCGCCGGGTCATCGACCTCATCCAGACCCGGCGTCCCGACGAGGACGTGGCGCTGGCCCACGCGCTGAACCACCTCGGTGAGGCTCTGCGCCTGGCCGGCGACGCAGCGGGGGCCCGCTCCTGCCACCAGCGCGCGCTGGAGCTGGTGGGCGGCCAAGAGGGCTGGGCTCTCGTCGAGTCAGCGGCCCGGTTCGGGCTGAGCGACGCGGCCCTGGAGTCCGGCAACAGGGAGGAGATGGTGGAGAATCTCTTTCAGGGCTTCATCGTTACGGTCACGCCCGATCTGCAGGCGATCGGCACCGGACTGAGTCGGCTCGCCTCTCGGCTGACCCAAGACGTCCCGGAGACAGACCTGCTGATCTCGCTCGCTGAGATCTTTCGCGACGGCTTCGCCCGCCCGAAAGGACCCTCCTCGCCCGAGTACCGGCGGGTCTCGCTGCTCTTTGATCGCGCGCTGGCCCTCCAGCACCGTCGACAGGGGCGACTTCGGGAAGCAGCGACCCTGCTCAGCCGTCTTCGCCAGCAGACGCAGGAGGATCCGGAGCAGTTTCAGTACCATGCAGTGACGGCCGACCTGGCCGAGACGCTGGCAGCCGGTTCGCACGCAGACCGCCAACTCGCCGTCGATCTGCTGTGGCAGTCGCGTACAGCACTCCTGCGCCGCCTCGCCGCAGCGGCGGACGCGGACACCAGCGTCGCGGACCCGCAGAGCATGCGGGCGGCCGTCCAGCAGCACCGGGCGCTCCACCATCTCCTCGCGGACCTGCTGCTCGATCACGGACGGGAACTGCGCTTGCCCAGCGCCCGATCCCCGGAAGAACTGGCCTTCGACATCCACGAGGAGATCGCGCAGCCTGGACGCCGCACCGGGTTCGCGTCCGTTCGCGAGCGCCTGCGGGGTATGCCTTCGGCCGAGCAATGCACGTTTTTGGCACTCTTCCCCGGAGAGGACCAGACCACGGTCTTCACTTACGTCCCGGCCACGGACGCGCTCCGCGTGAACCGGGTGCCCATCGGACACAAGCAGCTCACTGACGCGGTCACCGACCTGCACCGCGCCTTCGACGGCGACCCACACACCTTCCCGCCGCTGCCCCCACTGCATCCGCGCCGGCCATGGCGTCGACCTACCCCATTCCTCGACTCGCTCACGCCCCTGGTCGCGGCCTTCCTACCGTACGTGCGCCACCGGGAACTCCTGCTCGTCGCCGGGGAAGGGCCGATGCAGAGAATCCCACTGCACGCCGCCCCGATGCCGGACGGCCGACCGCTCGCCGCTGCCCACGCCGTCGTCCGGGTGCCACACCCCCAGGCTCTGGTCACCGGTGGCAGGCCCCGACCCACGACAATCGGTACCCGGCCGGTGTTCTGCGCGGGCGTGGCCGCGCGGGAGGACCCCGCCCCGGAGCGTTTCGAGAACGACGCCGACCTGCTGGCCGTCCCCTCCTGGTCGGTGGACCGGCTGACCGGGACGGCTGCGGACCGGCAAGAGGTCCTCCGGCGCCTGGCCACAGCCCGGATCGCCCACCTCACCTGCCACGGATACTTCGACCGGCGCGAACCTCTGGACTCCGGACTCCTGGTATCCCATGACGGGAAGCTTCCGAGCAAGGCCCCCGGGCAGCTCTCGGTCCGCGCGCGTCTCGACCACCTGATCACGGTCCGGGAATTTGCCCACTATGTACTGGACCTGGACCTCCTCACCCTGCGTGCCTGCGCCACCGGCTACGACGAGTTCGCCGCCGGCGACGTCGAAGACCTGGTGGAGGCGCTGCTGAGGTCGGGCGTCGGCACCGTAGTGGCCGCGCTGTGGAACGTCGACGAGACGAGCTCCCGACGCTTCCTCACGGACTTCTACCAGCACCTGGCCACCGCCCCGCACCGGCCGGTCTGGCGCGCCTTTTGGCAGGCGCAACGCAACATGCTCGCGCGGCCGGACTACGACTGGCAGGCCCACCCCTACCACTGGGCAGCGCTGTCCCTCTCCGGCGATTGGAGCCGACTGTGACCACTCCGCCCGAACATCCCGAGGAATCAGGCATGTTGACCGTCCGCTCGGTGCAGCTGTCCCTCCAGGAGATCGCCGAGGACCTCGGTGGTTCCGACCCGACCCACACGCCCCTGGACGCCTCCGAGGCCCAAGCTTTGATCGAGGCCCTGCTCCGTGCGGGCGGCCGATCGCCCGAGGCCGTGGCCGCAGCGCTGGAGGGCGTGCACGACCATGCCGCCGCACGCCGACTGCTTGCCGAGCTGTCCCATGACGCCGAGACAGCGCAGCTCACGGCGGCCGTCCTGGCCGATCCGCCTGCGGACGAGCAGATGAGCGTGGAGCATGCCGGCGCCGCCGCAGTGCTGTTGGGCGCCCTGGTGTCCTGGCTTCAGACGAAGATAGACATCGAGATCAAGCGCACCGAGGGGAAGTCGGAGTTCCGCTTCCGGGTGACCAAGCAGGCGGCGTCCGCCAGCCTGCTCCGCGATCTGGCTCGCCTGGTCTCCCGAATCCTCAGCGGCCCTCCACAGTGACGCCGCCGAGCCCTGGCCGGCCCGCTTCGGGTCTCCAGCCCGGCGACGCCCTTGGTCCTGCGAGTGGGCCAACGTCTGTTCGGGTCTCCGTGGGCTCCGCGTGAGGCCGAGCGCAGCCCGGTGATGGTGTTCGTGCACGGCGGCGGGTTCGTGGCAGGCTCGACCAGCGCAGCCCTGTACGACGGCGCCGCGTTCGCCCGCGACGGTGTGGTCCTGGTGACGCTCAACTACCGCCTCGGCATCGCTGGTTTCCTGGACCTGCCCGACGCGCCGGCCAACCGTGGCCTGCTCGACGTCATCGCCGCGCTGCGCTGGGTCCGGAGCAACATCGCGGCCTTCGGCGGCGATCCCGACAGCGTCACCCTCTTCGGCCAGTCCGCAGGGGCCACGATCGCTGGTGCGGTCCTCGCCACGCCCGCGGCAGCAGGGCTTGTCAAGCGCGCGATCGTGCAGAGCGGCAGCGGACTCGGAGCGTTCTCCCCCGAGCAGGCCGCACGGGTGACGCGGACGGCCGCGGCGGCGCTCGGTGTCGCGCCGACGGCCGCTGCCTTCGCGGACGTCCCCGACGAAGGGCTCGTCGAGGTGGTGCCCGAGCTGGGTGGGCTGGACCTGCGGACAGCCGATCGGTCAGACCCTCTCATGGGGCTCAGCCCGTTCAGTCTCGTACTGGAACGCCAGCCGGCCGAGAGTCCGCTGGCGGACGTCGACCTGCTCGTCGGCACCAACGCGGAGGAGGGGAACCTGTATCTCGCACCCCAGGGCAACCTGACGACCTCCACCGCGGAAGACGTACGTTTGACCGCCGCCGCCCACGGCGACCCCGGCCCACTCGTCGCGGCCCACCGGGACCGGTATCCGGCCGCCGGGTACGGCGAGGTGCGCTCAGCAATCCTCGGCGACGCACTGTTCGGTGCCGGCAGCCGGAGACTGGCCGAGGCGCACGGCCACGCCCACGTCTACGAGTTCGCCTGGCGTTCACTCGCCATCGACGGCCGGCTCGGCGCCGCACACACGGTGGAGCTTCCCTTCGTGTTCGACCGACTCGGCCTTCCGGCGCTGCGCGGGCAACGAGGACTGCTGGGGCCGGCCGAACCGCCTGCCGCGCTGGCCGAAGAGATGCATGCGACGTGGGTCGCGTTCGCCCGGACCGGCGACCCCGGCTGGCCACCGTTCACCCGGGAACGACGGATCCGTCGATTCGACGGAGGCGGGAGCAGCTGACCGGGGCACGTGAAGCGGAGACCCTCGCGAACCGAGGACATCGTGCGGCGCGTCGATCCGACTGGACCAGCAACAGTTGGCCGTGCGCTTTCACGAGCGTGTGTAACGGCCGCCGAGGGAGCGGGACATGGACGGTGCGGGACGGCCGGGAGGCCGTCCGGACCCCACGATGCTCTCGGCGACGTGCCGGGGTACTCGTCACACCTCCGGTCGTGGCGGCCTCCTCACCGCCGTGACCGGCCGACCGCGCCGCGCGCCACCACCGCCGCACACAGCAGGGCGGGCAGCGCCGCGACCGCGAAGCAGGCGGCCGGCGACAGCCGGTCCACCAGCAGCCCCACCAGCGCGGTGCCCACCGAGGACCCCGCGTTGACCGCGGTGTTGACCCACGCACCCGCCTGCGTGCGACTGCCCTCGCCCACGGACTCGTCGGCGACGAGATACGCCGTGGTCAGGGCCGGTGCGACGAACGCCCCGGCCGCCGCGACCACCGCGACCAGCACGTACACATCGGGCGACAGGCCGGCCACGGCCATCGCCAGCCCGAGGCCGGCGGCCGGTACGGGCAGCCGTACCCGGTTCGACGCACGCCAGGAGACGGCGCCGTGGGCGAGCCCGCCGACCGCGCTCCCGGCGGAGAGCGCGGCCATCACCCACGCCACCGCCGCGCCCCGGTGGTGCTGCTCGGTGAACGCCACCACCAGCAGATCCAGGGCCCCCAGACACAGCCCCACGGCGGCCGCCACCACCGCGGCGTGCCGCAGCCCGACGACGCCGAGCAGCCGCTGCGCGCGGGGCGCACCCCGCGGTGCGACGGCCTTCGGGGCCGACGGCGTCGTGCCGACGTCGCGCACCACGGGCGAGGACACCAGCGCCAGGGTGCCCACCAGCACGAGTGCGGCACTGATCGCGACGCCCGCCGCGGGCACGGCGAACCCGATCACCGCTCCCACCATCAACGGCCCGGTGACGAAGAGCAGTTCCTCCGCGACGCCGTCCAGGCTGTAGGCGCGCTGCAACAGTTCCCGCTCCGGTACGAGAGTGCTCCACAGGGTCCGCATCACGGGGCCCAGCGGCGGAGTGCAGGCGCCCGCCGTCACGGCGAGCGCCCCCAGCAGGAGCGAGGAGGTGCCCGGCCGCCAGGTGGCGTACGCCAGGGCGGCGAGCAGTGCCGCGTAGACACCGGCCATCGGCGGCAGGGCCCGGCGCGGCCCGTACCGGTCGATCAGCGTGGCGCGGGCGGGGGACAGGAAGACACTGGTCGCCCCGAACAGGGCCATGACCGTGCCCGCGACGGAGTAGGAGCCGGTGGTGTCCTTCACCGCCAGCATCAGGGAGAGGGAGACCATCCCGTACGAGAGCCGCCCCAGCAGTGCGGAGCCGAAGGTGCGGGAGGCATGACGGGTACGCAGGACGGCGGCGTACGAAGGGGCGCGCGAGGGCGCGGGCGAGGGTGAAAGCACAAGGACATTCCTCAGTCGGGCAGCGCTGTGCACGGCACTGCGGGTACGCGGGGACACCGAAGGGCCGCACCCGGTGGGACGGGGTGCGGTGAGGGCGGAGTCCTACGCACGGGAGAGGAACATGCCGGTCAACGTACCAGGGCGAGTCGAGCCCCAGAAAGGGTGTTCCAGCGGAGGGGCGATGGTCGAAATCCGCTGCTCGTCGGCTGGCTCGACACGCAGCGCGCGGTCGCCCGCTGGAAGTGCGAAGGGCTGACGGAGGCGGACGCCCACCGGCCCGTCCTGCCGTCCTCGCCGCTCATGACGGTGGCGGGTGTCATGTCACACCTCCGTTGGGCGGAGCACCTCTGGTACGAGGTCGTCCTGCTGGGCCGACCGGCCGTGGGGCCCGTGTTCGACGGGCCCGAGGACGCCGACATGATGGTCGAGGGCGTCCCGCTCGCAGAGCTCCTCGACGACTACGACCGGCAGATCGCGTTGTCGAACGAGATCATCGCGGCACGGTCGCTCGACGACGTGGGCCGGCACCCGGACTTCGACGCCTCGGCCGCGAGCCTGCGCTGGATCACGTTCCACATGATCGAGGAAACTGCCCGGCACGCGGGTCACCTGGACGCCATCAGGGAGATCCTGGACGGCGAGACGGGTCACTACTGACCGTGCTCGGCCGCTTCGCCGGCCCGTACCGCTCGACGAGGTGCCGGATCTTGCCGACGGCGGTCGGCCGTGCCTCGGTGGTGAGGCACTTTCCGAACGGGAACGGCCCCTCCCCCGGGGGCATCTGGCTCCCGGTGGAACCCTGGTGGTGGTCGGCCTGTCCCGGGAATCGACCCCCGGTGACCGCCTGCTGGCTCTCGCTTCCGTTCCGCTGAACGCCGCCATGGCCGTGATCAAGGACAAGGGGCGCAAGGCGTTCCGCCCCGACTCGATGACCGCTGTGACCCGGCCGGCGGAGATGACCTTCGCCGACATCGTTCGCGAGGCGCGTCGGGTGTTGCCCGGTGCCCGGCTGAGGCGCAGGCTGTTCTGGCGCTACACACTCGTATGGCGCGAAGGCTCCGGCGAGCGCTGACCGCAACGAGAGCAGGAAGCCGCGCCGCACCGTGACGAGGAGAGGGAACGGACTGCGATGAGGAAGATCGTTCTGATGATGTCGATGTCCCTCGACGGCTTCATCGAGGGCCCGGACCGTGAGATCGACTGGCACCTCGTCGACGACGAACTGCACCGCCACTTCAACCAGCAGCTCAAGACGATGGGCGGCTTCCTGGACGGCCGGGTGACCTATGAGCTGATGGCGGAGTTCTGGCCGACTGCCGACGCAGATCCCGCGAATGCCGGACCTGTCGCGGAGTTCGCCGGCATCTGGCGGGACATGCCCAAGATCGTGTTCTCCCGGACGCTGGAGCGGGCCGACTGGAACACCACCATCATGCGCGCCGTCGACGTGGCCGAGATCACGGCTCTCAAGGCACAGCCCGGTGGGGACCTGGTCGTCGGAGGTGCCGGCCTCGCCGCGTCGTTCATGCGTCACGACCTGATCGACGAGTACCGCCTCTACGTCCATCCCGTTCGCATCGGTCGGGGCAAGCCCCTCTTCCCGGCGGAGGATGCCCGGACCCCCCTCCGCCTGACCGGGAGCCGGACCTTCGGCAACGGGGTCGTGCTCCTGCGCTACGAGCGCCCCGCGGCTGCTCCACCGGAATGAACTCCACGGGTTGCGACGGCGTCCCCGCCGCTCCGCCGGGCCTTGAGGGGAGTTCTCACCGTATAACTGCCGCACCGTCGAGAGAGCCGACGAACCGAAGAACCGAAGAAGCGGCGAAAGGACTGGGGCGATGACACTGGGCGTCGAGGACCGCATGGCCATCACGGAACTGATCGGCCTGCACGGGCACCTGGTCGATGACGGTGAACTCGACCGGCTGGAAGAGCTGTTCACCGCCGATGTCGTCTACGACGCCACCGATCTGGGGCACGGGGCGTTGCATGGTCCGGCGGCCGTCCGGGACGCGGCACGGGCGATGGGGGAGCGCGGCACCGTGGGGCACCACGTCACCAACATCATCCTCACCCCGGTGAGCGGGGATCAGGTGCGCGCCCGGTCCAAGGGGATCGGGACCAGGTCGGACGGCACGTGCGGAAGCGTGACGTACGAGGACCTGATCGTGCGTGGTGCGAAGGGGTGGCGCATCAGCCGTCGCAAGGTCGCCGCACGCCGTGCGCCGTCCGACGGGGACCAGCGACCCTCATGACATGTCACATGTGCTTGGCGCCGAGCACATGTGACATGTGCCCGAACATGCGGGCCGACCCGGACGTCGACGCCGACGGCGCCCCTCCCTTGACCGGGCGCCGTCGACCGGAAGGGACGCCGCCGGCCGGGTCCGGTGGCAGCGCGTCGGGCCGCGTCAGGCGTTCAGCATCCCCGACGCGTCGATGACCTGACGGATCGCCCGGCCGGAGGCCAGCTCCTCCATCGCCGCGTTGATGCCGGTCAGCGGCAGCGTGCCCGTGTGCATCTGCTCGACCGGCATCAGGCCCGCGCGCCACAGGTCCAGGAACCTCGGGATGTCACGGCGCGGGACCGCGTCGCCCATGTACGAGCCCAGCAGGGACTTGCCCTCGCCCGCGAACGCCAGGGCCGGGACCTCCAGTACCCGGTCGGGGGCGGGAAGACCCACCGACACCACCTTGCCGCCCCGGGCCACGGCAGTCAGGCACGTGGCCATCACCTTGGGGCTGCCCACCGCCTCCACCGCCAACTCCGCCCCGCCGCCGGTGAGTTCGCGGACCGCCTCGATCGCCTCGTCGGGGGCGTAGGCATGCGTCGCCCCCAGCCGGACGGCCAGCTCGCGCTTCTCCCGGACCGGGTCGACCGCGATGATCGGATACGCTCCCGCGGCACGGGCGCCCAGGACCGCGGACAGGCCCACGCCGCCGAGGCCGTGAACGACCGTCGACTGCCCGGGGCGCAGGGCCGCCGTGTTGATCACGGCACCCGCGCCCGTCAGGACCGCGCAGCCGAACATCGACGCCACGGTGAACGGGATGTCCTTGGGGATCACCACCACCGACTCCTGGGCCAGCACCGCGTGTTCGGAGAACGCGGAGACGCCCAACTGGTGGTGGACCGGTGTGCCGGAGGCGTCGGTCAGCAGTGAAGGGCCGTGCAGCAGCGCACCGGATCCGTTCGCCGCCGCCGCCCGGGCGCACAGGGCCGGCCGCCCCGCCGCGCAGTCGGCGCAGAAGCCGCAGCTCGGCACGAAGACCAGGGCCACATGGTCACCGGGGGAGACCCGGCCGACGCCCGGTCCGGTCTCCTGGACGACGCCCACCGCCTCGTGGCCCAGTGCCATCGGCAGCGGGCGGACCCGGTCGCCGTTGACCACCGACAGGTCCGAGTGGCAGAGCGAGGCGGCCGCGACACGGACCAGCACCTCGCCCTCGCGCGGGGCGCCCAGCTCCAGTTCCTCCACCTCGACCGGGCGGGTCTCGGAGTAGGGGCGGGCCGTCGATGTCCCGCGCAGCACCACCGCACGGGTCTTCATGCGCGCACCCCCGGACGCGGGGCGCAGCGCAGCACGTCGCGGCTCTCCAGCAGCGGGACGACCTTGCCGAGCACGATCTCCTGGAAGTGCGGGGTGGCGCAGTGCGTGGTGAAGTCGGCCTCGGAGGCGTACTCCTCGTACAGCACGATCGTCCGCGGGTCCTCGGTGCCCTGGTGCACCCGGTAGGCGAGGTTGCCCGGCTCCTGGCGGGAGGCGGTGGCCATGGTGTCGAGCAGGGGGAGGACGGTGTTCTCCTCGCCCTCCCTGGTGCGGTAGCGGGCGACGACGACGTAGGTCATGGGGGCTTACTCCTGGGGTGGTGCGGCGGGCCTCTTCAGGGCGGTGGGCGGGACCGGCGGCAGCTGGTCCCGGCGCAGGTGCCAGAGGCGGGGGTCGGACGTGGCGGCGGCGGCCGACCCGAGGGCCAGCGCGAGCGCCACGTCCGCGGGGGTCTCCACGAAACCCGCGGCGATGGACGGGGACATCGCGCGCTGTGCCTGCGCGCTCATCCGGGCGATGATCGGGGCGGGCATGATCTCGACCAGGTCCGGCGCCCCGCGCGAGATCGCGTCCGTGGAGCGGCGCAGATTGGACCGGTCGGTGACGAACACCTTCATCATCGTCAGCAGGCCGAGCGGGCGGCCCTTCTCTATCAAGGAGAGCCGGGTGCTGACCACGCCGTGCGCGCCCATGTTCTTGATGAACTCCAGCGCGCCCCGGTCCTGAGCCAGACCGGGGCTGCTGTCCACGTTCACGAACACGGTCTTCCCTGCCCGGCCCAGCGCCGGCACGACCTGGGGCAGTTGCCCCACCGCGAGCGAGGCGACGATGCACACCTTCGCCGGTGCGGTCAGGAACTGCCGCAGCGGCTGCGTGCCGACGACCGACGCGACGACCGGCACCTCGGCGAAGGCCGAGGCGAGCCGGGGGGTCGAGCACGGCACCGGACCGGGAAGGGGAGGGGGTCATGGCAAGGACCTGCCTGGGGAAGGAGGGTTCGCGGCTGCTGAGATCAGTTCAGCGGAGACGTACCGAATCGGCTGGGAAGGCCCAGTTTGCCAGGGTTGAGAATGCCCTCCGGGTCCAGGGCCTTCTTCACCGCGACGAAGGTCGCGAAGCTCGCCCCGAGGGATTCCTCCAGGTAGGGGCCGCGCAGCAGACCGCAGCCGTGGTGGTGGCTGAGCGCCGCCGCGTGCTTGATGAGCACGGCGTTGGCCGCGTCCCACACCGCGCGGTACCAGTCGCGGCGCGACTCGGGGGCGACGTTTCCGCGGAGCGAGAAGTAGACGCAGGCGCCGTCGGTGTACGCGTGGGACTGGTGGGCCGAGGCGGCCAGGGTGCCGTCCACCGACTGGATCGCGGCGACCACCTCGTCGTAGATCACCGGGAGGTCGGTCCAGGACGCGGCCATCTCCAGGGTGTCGGCGACGAAGCCCGGACCGGGCTCGAAGCCGTCGGCGGACTTGCCGACCAGCATCCGCTCGTCCAGCCAGCGCTCGAAGACGGCCCGGCTGTCCAGCTCGGGGCCGTACTCCTCGCAGACGTCCTTCGCGACCTCGATCGAGGCGTCGACGATGGCCGGGTCGCCCTCGTCGGCGATCAGCAGCAGGTTGGTCTCCGGGTGGCCGAAGTGGGTGCCGGACTCCAGGGCGTCGTACAGCCGCAGCACGGCCGGGGTCGCACCGCGCTGCATGATCCGGCGGCAGGCGTCCAGGCCCTCGGCGAAGGTCTGGAAGCCGAACGCGACGGCGTTCGCGTGCTTTGGCAGCGGGTGGACGCGCAGCCGCGCCGAGACGATCACACCGAGCGTGCCCTCGGAGCCGACGAACAGCTGGCGCAGGTCCGGACCGACCGCGGCTCGGGCGTAGTCGCCGTACGTGGCACGCGTACCGTCCGCGTGCACGACGTCGACGCCGACGACCATGTCCTCGATCTTGCCGTAACGGGTGGAGAGCTGACCGGCGCCGCGGCAGGCGATCCAGCCGCCGACCGTGGACACGGCGAAGGCGGACGGCCAGTGGCCCGTGGTGACGCCGTACTCCTCCTGGAGCTGCTTCTCGAAGAGGTCGCCGAACATGCCGGCCTGGACGTCCACGATGTTGGACTCGGCGTCGAAGCCGGTGATGCGGTTCAGTCCGCAGACGTCCAGGACGACGCCGCCGAAGACAGGGAGCGCGGCGCCCGTGACGTTGGAACGTCCCGCGGACGGGGTGACCGGGATGCCGGCCTCGTGGCAGATCCGCAGCACGGCCGCGACCTGGTCGGCGTCGGCCGCCTCGACGATCACGGCGTCCGGCGTCGCCGGACGGCCCTCGGTCTCACCGATCATCGAGCCGGCCCACCAGTCGCGGGTCCGGGTGACGACCTCCTCGCGGGAGGTGTGCACGGCGTGCGCGGCCTCGCGCAGCGCCTCGATCACGGTCCCGGGCACCTCGACCGGGTTCACCTGGAGGGCGGCCTCGCCGTCCCCGATCGGCGTGTTCTGCGCCCACTTGGCGAAGCTGGGAGCGCCGATCGTGTAGTTGCCCCGGTTGAACGGGTGGGTGATGGTCTGACGGCTGATCATGCTGCTGCCCCTTCGAGGAGTACGGACTTTTCGTGACGGACGGCTGCGAGGTACTCGGAGACCGAACGCTCCACCTCGGCCTCCGTGAGGTTCAGTTCCCGGCCGAGGATCGCGCCGACGGCCTCGGCGGCGTCGACGGACGCGTCCCGGGCGAACAGCCGGGCGCGCGTCCGGCGGGAGAGCACGTCGTCGACGGAACGGGCCAGTTCGGCGCGGGCCGCGTAGACGACCTCGGCCTTGGTGTACGGGAGTCCCGCGACGACCGGTTCGGCCAGCGCCGGGTCGTCCTGGATGAGGTCGCCGACGAAGCGGGCCTCGGTGCCGAAGCGCTCGCCGAGGTGCGCGGCGATGCCACCGGACGCGGCGACGGCCTCGGCGTCGTAACCGGCGCCGCCGAGCAGCGGAAGGTCGGTGGTGCGGCTCTTCCCCTTGCGGCCGAGGACCGCCATCACCTTGTCGATGACGAGCTCGCCCATGTGCCGGCTGGTGGTGAGCTTGCCACCGGTCACCGTCACCATGCCGGTGCGGCCGACGGTGATGTGGTGGTCGCGGCGCATGTCGAGCGTGGCGCCCTCCTTGCCGCCGACCAGCGGACGCAGACCGCCGATGGAGCCGACCACGTCGTCCGGGGTGAGCTTCCCCTCGAAGGCGGTGTTGGCGCCCTCCAGCAGGAAGTCCATCTCCTCGCGGGTGCAGTGCACATCGTCGGGGGAGCCCTGGTAGTCCTCGTCGGTGGTGCCCAGCACGACGCTGTTGCCCCAGCGGGTGCAGGTCGCGCGGCGGGCCCGGCCGGGGATCGGGACGGTGACCGTGCAGTTGATCCTGACCTTGTCCCAGGGCACCACGATGTGGACGCCCTTGGCGGGCCTGACCTGCGGCTTGTGGCCGTCGTCCGCCTTCGCGTCGAGCTCGTCGGTCCATACGCCGGTGGCGTTGACGACGGCCCGCGCGCGGATGTCGATGGTGTCGCCGTCCGCCGAGACCCGGGCGCCGGACACCTTGCCCCTCTGCATCAGCAGACCCTCGGCCTTGGCGCCGTTGAGGATCGTCGCGCCGAGCGCGGCGGCGGTGCGGACGATGGTGAGGACGAGCCGGGCGTCATCGGTACGGGCGTCGAAGTACATCAGCCCGCCCTTGAGGTTCTCCGCGCGCAGCGTCGGCGCCTGCGCGAGGACCTCCGGCACGGTGAGCCGCTGGTGGAGCTTGCCGATCCGCCAGCCGCCGACCAGGTCGTACGTCCACAGCAGGCCCTCGAAACCCTTGGCGAGGCGGGCGTCGAAGATGCCCTCCTTCTCCAGGATCGGGAAGAGGAACGGCAGCCGGTGCACCAGATGCGGGGCGTTCTTGCGGAAGCGGTGGCGCTCCAGGAGCGAGTGGCGGACCAGGTTGACGTTGCCCTGCTCGATGTAGCGCAGGCCGCCGTGCACCATCTTCGAGGACTTCGACGACGTCCCGGAGGCGAAGTCGTCCTTCTCGATCAGTGCCGCGCGCAGACCGCGCGAGGCCGCGTCGAGCACGGCGTACGCCCCGGTGATGCCGCCGCCGATGACGAGCACGTCGTACGTGTCGTCGGCCAGCCGGCGCTTGAGGGCCGCCCGGTCGAGCAGCAGGGGCGTTCGGCGGGTCGCCGCGGCGCTGCGCCGCGGTTTCCGGGCGGGCATGGTGATCACAACATCAACTCCTGGTGTTTCGGTGCGGTGGCCGCGTGGTCGGGTACGGGCCACCGGGGCGACGGTCGGGGGCCGTCAGTGGGGGGTGTGAGGTTCGGGGTCCTTCAGGGGGAGGAGCGCGGGGTCGTCCAGGTGGGCGATCAGCACGTCGCGCCAGGCGGCGCGCTGTCCGGCGCGTTCGGCCGCCGTGATCGAGGGCTCGAAGATCCGGCCGTGCGGCTGGGCCTCGACCACCTCTTCGAGCGAGGACCACAGCCCCTGGGCGACGCCCGCCAGATAGGCGGTGCCGCGCAGGCTCGCGGTGGCGGAGTCGGAGACCCGCTCCAGCGGCAGACCCGTCAGATCGGCCTGGATCCGCATGAGGGGGTCGCTTCCGGAGACCCCGCCGCCGACCCGGAGCCGGGTGAACGGCGTGCCCATGGTGTCGGCGACGCCGTCGATCAGGTCGCACACGGAGTGCGCGATGCCCTCCAGCACGGCGCGTGCGAGGTCGGCGCGGGTGGTGGCGAGGGTGAGGCCGGTGAGGGAGGCGGTGGCCTCCGGGTGCCAGACCGGCGTACGGACCCCGGCGAGCGCCGGGACGAAACGCGGGGTGCGGCCCGGCCGGGTGGGGACCCGGCCCGCCTCCTCACCGAGCTCCTTCGGCGATGCGAACAGCCCCAGGTCGTCACAGAGCCAGCGCAGCGCCGAACCCGCCGTGGAGGTGTAGGCCTCCAGGCTGTAGTGGCTGATGTCGCCCTGCCGCCGGCCGGGCTGGGCGAGCACCCCGGAGATGTCCGGCCGGGGCAGGGCGGGCGTGGTGCCGGTCGCGGCGTCGACGAAGGCGCCGGTCCCGTACACGCACATGCCCTGCCCGGCGGCGAGGCCGCCGAGCGCGACGAGTGCGGCGTGCTGGTCGCCCATGGAGGCGGCCAGCGGGACGGCGATGCCGAGGGCCGCCGGGTCGGTCGTACCGAATCCGGCGTCGTCGGAGCGGAGTTCCGGCAGCAGGTCGAGGGGGAAGCCGAGATGGTCGATCCACTCCTCGTCCCAGGCGTGCCGCTCCAGCAGATAGCCGCCGGTGGAAGCGGCGTTGGTCGGGGTGGTGGCGTGCACGGCGCCGCCGGTGAGACGCCAGATCAGCCAGGTGTCGACGGTGCCGAAGAGCAGCCGGCCGTCGCGGTGCGCGGCGGCCACCGCTGGGTGTCCGGCGATCTGCCGGGCGGCCCAGAGGAACGGGGCGCGGGCGCCGACCGGCCGGCCCTGGCGGGCCAGCAGCGCGGCGTCCCACTCCGCCTCGTACGAGGTGAGCTCGTGTGCGTACCGTCGGTCCTGCCACACCACCGCGGGCAGCAGTGGCTGCCCGGTGACCCGGTCCCACAGCATCGCGGTGGCCCGCTGGGTGGAGAGCGCGACCGCGGTGATCTCGATGCCCTCCTCGCGGGCCCGGCCGACGGCCCGGCGCGCCACCTCGACGGTGGCGGTCCAGATCTCCATCGGGTCCTGCTCGACCGAGAGGTCGTCCGGATGGCTGACCTTGATCGACCGGTAGAACACCTCGTGCGCGGCGCCCGAGTCGAGAACGACTCCGGCCCTGGTGCCCGTGGTGCCCTCGTCGATGGACAGCACGCCGCGCCGTGGGGCGGCGCCGGGGAACGTCTGCGTCATTGCAGCCCTTTCATCGCGAGCATCGCGAGCTGTGCGGAGGGATACGACAGGGGGAAGGGACCATCGTGTGGTGCGACAGGCCCGGCGGCGGGTCAGCGCGCGGTCGCGGAACGGGCGGTTCGCTCCTCGGCGGCGTCACGGTCCTGCCCGACGGCCTCGTCGGGGGACGCGGCCTTCGTCGGGTCCCACTTGATCGCCAGACAGGTGATCAGTCCGAGCAGCGGTACGACGGAGAGCACCAGGAAGGTGTCGGCGAGTCCGAGCGAGTCCTTGATCTGCGGGAAGACGTACAGCCCGACGACACTGCCGAAGCTGCCGACCATCCCGGTGACCCCGGTGCCGAGCGCGCGGACATCACTGCTGTACGAGAGCGCGGCGATGGACTTGCCGTTGGCGCCGGGGCCCGACGAGTGGCAGAGGATGAACAGCACCGGCAGCAGGAACGCCACGGCCGTGGGCACCTTCTCGAAGGTCAGCCCCATCGCGAGCAGCGCGACGAAGACGCCGGCGAAACCGGCGGCGGAGCTGAGCCGGAGCCCGAGCCGACGGCCGAAGTAAGCGGACAGCAGGCCGCCCGCGATACCGAAGGCGTTGAAGACCATCGAGCCGATGGTGGCCTTCTCGAAGCTCTCGCCGAAGATCGTCAGGCTGATCAGCGGGAGGTACCAGCCGACCGCGAAGTACTGCATCGACTGTCCGAGCGAGATCACGGAGGAGAGGATCGTGCGCGGCAGGTACTCGCCCTTGAAGAGCAGCCCGGCCTGGCGGAAGCCGATGGCGGGTGCCTCGGTGGCGGCGCGGGTCGCCTCGTCGGGCCTGCCGGCGACGGCCTTGATCCGGTAGATCTTGTCCAGGTTGACGACGGCCTCGTCCAGCCGGCCCTTGCTCGCCAGCCAGGTGGGGCTCTCCTTGAGCATCAGCCACTGGCCCACGAGCAGCGCGGCGGCGACGACCGAGGCCGAGCCGACCGACCAGCGCCAGATGTCCGCGCCGACGTCCAGGTTGAAGAAGAGCAGGGCGAGCGCGAGGTTGCTGGTGGTGGCCACGTACCAGACGGCCTGCCACAGGTTCAGCCGGCCGCCCAGCTTCGCGGGCGTGTACTCGGCGAGCAGCGCCATCGCGACCGCGAAGTCGATGCCGTATGCGACACCCACCAGTACCCGGCCGAGCCAGACGACGGTGAAGTCACCGGCGAAGGCGGCGAGCAGGGCGCCCGCGATGGCGAACACCTTCGCGATGAGCAGCGGGGGAACGCGGCCGATCCGGGTGGCGAGCCAGCCGCCGAACGGATTGAAGATGATCGCCAGGGCCGGAGCGGTGGCCGTGAGGATCGAGACCTGGGTGCTGGTCAGCTCCATCTGGGACGTCATCGGTCCCAGACCGGCGCTCAGCGCGGCATTCGAATAGGCGTCGAGAAACAGCCCGCCGAACACGAGAAACCAGATGACTTGCGCCCGGCCGGTGATCTTTCCCAGCCCATCGATGAGCGCAACGACGTCGGCGACGCCTTTGACGCTCGGACGTTGTGCCATGAATCCGCCTTCGAGGAAGACCCATCGGCGGCACGGGGAGCACAAAAAAACAGGCATGACGAAACCACCGACAGGTGGTCTATGTCTGTGCCTGTCAAAACACTGCGGAAAGCGCCGCAGCACGTGAACTGCAAAGAATGCGAACTACGCAGTGAGGTTAAGAACGAGTCAGGAGAAACGTCAAGGGTTTCCGGCAGGTTACCTAAACGTGACGCGGGGCTCGGCGGTACGGGTGGTGCCCCGGCGGCCTCGACGGCGCCGAACACGCGGACGACGGCCGGGAGGCGGGCGACGGCACGCTCAATGGCGGGGTGGTGCGTGGTCCGCACCACCCCGCCGTGACGATGTCCGTCAGCGACCGGCCTGCAGTGCCGCCCAGGTGGCCGGCCCCGCGATGCCGTCGGCCGTGAGTCCCCGGCTCGTCTGGTAGCCGCGCAGCGCCGTCGCCGTCGCCGGGCCGAAGCTCCCGTCGATGTCCACCGTCGAGCCGAGCGCCGCGGTCAGTGAGCGCTGGAGCCTCTTCACCGCCTCGCCCGATTCGCCCTGCTGGAGTGTCGTCGCCGCACCGGCCGACAGCAGCGTGGTCCAGGTCCTGGCTCCGACGACACCGTCGGCGTCCAGCCCGTGGGCGGCCTGATACGCCGTCACCGCGCTCTGCATGGCGGGGCCGAAGCTGCCGTCCACCGGGACCACCGGGTGTCCCTGCTCGCCCAGCAGCTGCTGAACGGCCTTGACCTGGGCACCCGTGGAGCCGCTGCGCTGGGTCGCGTACGCGGTGAAGCTCAGTCCGTCCCTGCTGTCGCCGCCACCGGTGGACCCGCCGACCAGCTCCATGTAGCGCGTCCAGTCCCAGTACGGCCCGGGGTCGGTGTGGTCGTTGCCCGGCGCCTCGCTGTGCCCGATGATGTGCGCCCGGTCCTTCGGGATCCCGTACCGGTCGCACAGGTACTTGGTCAGGGCCGCCGACGAGCGGTACATCGTGTCCGTGAACCAGGACGGGTCGTCGATGAACCCCTCGTGCTCGATGCCGAGCGCCGAGGCGTTCGCGCTCCGCGCGTGGTACGCGGTGTCACTGTCACGCACCATCTGGGTGATCTCACCGTCGAAGGAGCGCACCACGTAGTGCGCGCTCACCTCCGCCACCGGGTCCTGGAACCAGTTGATCGAACTCGCGTACGAGCCCTGGGTGACATGGACGATCACCTTGTCGATCTTCGCCGAGCGGCCGACGGTGAAGTTGTTCGCGTCGGCCGGCACCCACAGCGCCGACGGATAGTCGGGGCTCTGGGTGCGCACCTCGGTGGCGGTGAGCGAACCCTTCTGGGGCGAGACGGGGCGGCCCGTCACCGAGATCCGCTCGCCGCCGGGGACGACGGCGTCGAGCCCGTCGGCCAGGAGGGTGTAGACGGTGTCCGCGTAGAGGGCCGCGGCGGGCCCCTGCGTGCCGCTGTACCGGGCGACGGCCGGGTACCAGGCGTTGATGTCGTCGCGCTCCCGGGCGTCGAGGCCCAGCGTGTCCGCGTAGCCCCGCAGCACCGCGGCGCCGCCCAGGATGTTGGCCGCGGTGTCGCCGCGGAGGGCGGCCGGCGGCTTGCCGGTGAGAGCGGCGGCCCGTTCCAGCGTCCGGTTCAGGGGGTTGCTCACCAGATGCATCACTCCGTAGCCGTTCGCCTGGCTGGGGCGCCCGGAGTGGCCGTCGAGACGGGTCTCGCCGTATCCGACGGCGGCGAGCAGATCACGCGGTACGTCGTACTTCGCGGCCGCGCGTGCGAACGCCCGGTTCATGGGATGGTCGTCGGGCTGAGCGGCGAAGGCCGGGGTGCTTGCCGCGGCCAGCGCCGTGACGGTGAGGGCCGCTAGGACGGATGCGCGTGCCCTTGTGTGGACGGCTGCTCGTCTGGGCATACCTGCTCCTGCTCTGTGGGGGGAGAAGAACGGCCCCCGGGCCCGAGTGGGGTGGGCCGAGGGGCCGAAGCCCGCACAGCGTATCGATGTGTCCAGGGCATGACAATCATCTGCTGGTGTGTCGAACTGCCTTTCACCCGGACGGGGTTGGAACGCACGCCGGGCCCCCGCCCGACGACCGCTTCGGCGGCCACCGGGCGGGGCCGGGCCGGTGCGCTGTCCTACCAGCGGTCGCGGTGGATGACGTCCGCCACCGGGCGGCGGCTGACCGGACCGAAGTTGCCCTGCGGCCACCCGACCGGAACGGCGGCGAAGGTGTGCATGTCCTCAGGAATACCGAGGGCCGCCTTCCACTCCTGCTCCAGCATCAGGTGCCAGATGGTGATGTTCGCCGCGAGCCCCAGCGCGCGGGCGGCGAGCAGGATGTTCTGCACACCCGGATAGACGCAGGAGCCCTCGGCGAGCGCCTGGAAGCGTGTCCCGGTGTTCGCCATGTGCGCGGTACCGGCCGGACCGAGTGCCTGCGCGGAGGCCAGTAGCCCCTCCTCGTCCAGACGCGGCTCCGGGAACCGGTAGCAGGGCACGATCAGCGCGGGTGTGTCGGCGAAGTGGTCTCGCTGGTACTCGATCGCGGCGACCATCCGGCCGTACGCCGCGTCGTCCATGCCCTTGGGCGCGTACTTCCCGGTCGTCGCCAGATAGGCGTCCACGCACCGCTTCCACAGTGGCGCGAGACGCGCCATCACCTCGCGGTCGGTCACGACCACGTACTCGTAGCACTGCATGTTGCCGCCGCTGGGACCCCAGACGGCGGCCTGTACGAGCTGCTCCAGCATCTCGTCGGGCACCGGCTCCGGCTTGAGACGGCGCATGGCCCGCATGGTGGACATCGTCGCGAAGAGCGCGGGTTCATCGGTTCCGGCCCCGGCTATCGGCATGTCTGTCGTCATGATCGCGGAGTCTACGGGCGAGGCCCGGTGGTCCGCCCAGGAACGACGCGAGGGTGGGGCCGACCGGCGGCCGGTCGACCCCACCTTGTGGCCCGCGGTGTTCGCGCGGGCCCGGCGGTCAGTGCCCGTTGTTGCTCGGGGCGTTGACGTCCACCCGCACGACCTGCGGGTCGTGGTCGCTCGCCTGGTCGGCGAACTCCGCGTTGATGTGCACCACGTCGTAGTCGAAGCGACGGACGCCGGGGCTGGTCAGGATGTGGTCCAGCGTCTGCGAGTTGCCCTCGTACACATAGCTGTACTGCTCGCTCGCGGGCAGCGTGGTGATCAGCGGCTTGAGCACCTTGCCACTGGTCAGCGCGTCCATCGTCGGGGAGAAGGCGAAGTCGTTGAGGTCGCCGAGCGTGATGATCCGGGCCGAATCGTCGGCGGCCAGCAACGACTTGACGAAGGTGTTCACCTCCGTCGCCTGCTTCGCACGCTTCGTCTCGGAGCTGCGCTTCGGCTCCTGGTAGCGGCCGTGCAGGGGCTGGTCGCCGCCCTTGGACGTGAAGTGGTTGCCGATGACGAAGACCGGCTTCCCGTGGAAGCGGAACTCTCCGACGAGCGGCTTGCGGCTGTCCGCCCACGCGTCGCTGGTCGGGGTGATCCGGCCGGGCGACGCCGAGAGCGTCACTCCCTTCTTCGTCTTCACCGCGGTCACGGCGGTGGTCGCGTCGCCGCCCGCGCGGTCCACGAAGTCGACCCTCTTCGGATTGAAGAGGAAGACGTTGCGGATGTTGCCGCCGGGTTCGCCGCCGTCCTTGTTGTTCTCGGGGGCGATGTACCGCCACGTGTACCGGGGACCGCCCGCGGCGACGATCGCGTCGGTGAACCGCTTCAGCGTCGCCTCGGAGCCGACCGTGCCGTCGTTCACCGCACCGTTGTCGTCCTGGATCTCCTCCAGCGACACGATGTCCGGGGAGGAGAGGTTGACCGCGACGCCCTCGGCGAGGGTGTCGAACTTGGCCTGCTCGTCCAGCGCGTCCAGGTTCTCCACGTTGTACGTGGCGACGGCGAGCTCATTGCCCTTCTGCTTCCGGGTGACCTCGCGCTGCAGGTGGTTGTCGGTGAGCGTGCCGAGTTCGGTGGCCTGGAGGTTGTAACCGCCGAACGACGCGTAGTCCATGACACCGGTCGTGGCTCCGGACAGCACGTCGCCCACGTCGGCGACGGGGACCGGCTTGGCCGGGTCGAGCGACATCACCTTGATACGGCCGGCGTTCTGGTCGTTGTACGAGGAGTACAGCGTGCCGCCCCGCCCGGTCCGGTTCTCGTCCGGCTTGACGGTCACCCAGACCTCGTCGTACGCGGTCGTCGCACCCGTCACCCGCGTGTCGGAGATCTGGACGCGGGTGCCTTCGAGCGACTCGTAGAGGTCGAGGGCGTACGCCGAGGGGTCGAGGGCCAGCGAATCGATCGAACCGCCGTCCGCCGAAGGGGCGTAGGCGTCCGGTACCGAGGCCGCGTCGAGCACGACCGGGGCCGGCAGCGCGTTGCCCGAGGACAGGACCGTCGTCTTCGGGGCGCTGATCTCGGTGATCGACTGGGTGGTCGTCGACGGGTAGTACTCGTCCACCTTGCCGCTGACCAGCACCGAGTCGCCCACGGCGACCTCCGGAGCGGTGGAGCCGGTGAAGACGAACACGCCCTCGCTGGTACGGGGATCCGCGTCCGGTGCGGTGTCCTGGATCCAGAAGCCGCGCGAACCGGTGGTCCGCACGCCGGTGACGATGCCGGGCACCCCGGTCACCTGCCGACCCTTCAGCGGCGACACCCGGGTGGTGCCCTGGATGTCGTGGATCCGGACGGTGCCGGGTTCGGTCGGGCCACCGGGGTCCACCGGGCCGGAGCCGCCGGATGTCTCACCGGCCGAGTTGACCGGCGTCGGGTCACCGGCGGTGAAGTCGGCGGCGTTGTCATCGGTGTCGGCGAGGGACGCACCGCGGGCCACCGAGAAGGTGTTGGACGCTCCCGCGGCCGGGCCGCTGCCCTCCCGTACGACCGCGGAGCCGTAGCCGACGAGGTCCACGATCCGGGTGTCGGCCGCGCAGTCGGCAGCCGTCTTGCAGGTCAGCGGGGTCGTGCCGGAGACGAGCGCGACGGTTCCGCCGCCGGCCGCCATGGCGACCGTGCCGGTGGCGTCCGGCGTCGGCAGCGCGACGGTGCCGCCGGTGCCCGCGGCCTGGGCGACGAGATAGCGGCCACCGGGGGCGATGGAACCGGTCAGTGCGGAGACCTGCCACAGCGATCCGGCGGAAGGGGCGGCGGGCAGGTACTGGACGCTGAAACCGGACAGGTCGTAACCGGCGGAGCCGGCGTTGGCCAGCTCGATGAAGTCGCGGCTGAGTGTGGCGCCCGAATTGCCGCCACCGCCGTACACCTCGGAGATCACGGCGGTCGAGGACGGAGCCGCGAATGCGGCGGGCAGCGCGGTGGCCGAGAGTGTGACGGCGACGGCGCCGGCCAGCAGGACGGAACGGGGTCTGGATATGCGCACGGTGAGTTGCTCCCGAAGTGTGGTGAGGGCAAAAACTATGCGCGTAGAACCGGCCGTGACAAGACATCAGAAGTTAATTCCAGAAATCGCTCCGGCGGCCTGAAGGCGTTGCGGGGGAGCGGCGAGGGGTGGGAGGCGCTGAGGCGCGGCGGTGTCTTCCGGCCACCATCGGCAGATGGTGGCCACCCATCGGGGGTCCGGCCCGTGGTGGGTCCCGTGGCTCCGACTCGACGTGCAACCAAGGGGTTGCCTATGGTGGAGAGGAAGGCAGGGGGCGAGCGGGTGAGGGTGGTCCCGATGGCGGCGATGGACGCGATATTCAGGGCGCTCGCCGATCCGAGCCGCCGGGAGCTCCTCGACCGGCTCGATGCGCGGGGTGGCCAGACCCTGCGCGAGTTGGGCGAGGGGCTGGGCATGAGCCGGCAGGCGGTGAGCAAACATCTGGCGGTGCTGGAATCGGCGATGCTGGTCACCGTCGTGCGCCGGGGGCGGGAGAAGCTGCACTACCTCGACCCGGTGCCCATCCAGGAGGTTGCCGACCGCTGGACCGGCCGGTACGGACGCCACCGTCCGGCCGCACTGTCGCGCCTTGAGCAGAGCCCGGAAGGAACGGTCATGGGCAAACCCGAGTTCGTCTACGCCATCTACATCCAGACCACCGCCGAGCATCTCTATCAGGCGCTGACCGACCCCGAGTCCATCAAGATCTACATGGGTGGATACGGCCCCGAGTCGACCTGGGAGGTCGGCGCGCCGGTGCGGTGGAAGATGGATCCGGACGGTGAGTTCGAGGAGGTCGGCCAGCGCGTCCTGGAGGCGGAGCCCGGTAGGCGGCTCTCGTACACCTGGCACACTCTGCAGCCCATGCACCGTCAGATGTTCGACTTCGCCTCGGACGAGGAGTGGGAGAAGGCTGTCCGGGAGCGGTCGAAGGTGACCTTCGACATCGAGCCCGCAGACGAGCCCGAGCTGGGGATCAGGCTGACGGTCACCCACGACGGGTTCGACAGCCCGGAGAGCAGGATGCTGGAAGGTGTCAGCGACGGCTGGATCGCGATCCTCTCCTCGCTCAAGACCCTTCTGGAAGGCGGGAGGTTCCTCGACGAGCCGGCCTGACGCCGAGGTGCTCCGACACCGGTTCCGTTCTGGCGTGTGCGCCATCGGGCCGCCGGACGAGGAGCGCCCCCGACGGGCCCGGCCGCGACGCGGAACCGCCCGAAGGCGTCCTTGCCGAGGACGAGACCGAGGGGGACGAAGAGCCGCCGCGCCCGCGTCGCGGGACTCGCCCGGCGCGGACGGCTGAGGGGCCGTCCATGGAACGGACGGCCCGTCGGACGGCCGGTGCGCTCGGCGTCGCCCGGTGTCTCCTGTCGGAGGATCAGGCTCCGGGCACGCGGTCGAGGAAGCCGCTGACCGAGGCGATGCGTCCGTCCTCGGCGAGGGTCAGCACGTCCGACCCGGCGACGGGCGCCGAGCCGTCGGCGGTGGAGACCAGTTCCCAGCTGAAGCGCACGATGTCGTGGTGCCCGTCCGGGGTGCCGGTCGGCCGGAACTCGAAGCCGGGGAACTGCTGGTGGGCTCCGTTGATCGTGGCCGTGAGCTCCTCGTGGCCGCGCACGTCCGCCAGCGGGTCGGTGTAGGTGGCGCTCTCCGTGAAGGCGGCCGCCACGGCCTTCTCCAGGTCCTCGGGGGTGGCCGCGTTCCAGGCGACGAAGTAGCGCTGAACGGCGTCCTCGTATGCGGTCATCGTGCTGTCCTCTCCTCGCGTCCCGACCCCTGGGGCCGGGCTCCCGTGTGCAGGTGAGGAACACGATGTCCGATGGCGCGGAAAGCGTCGATTACCTCCGAGGTCATGGTCCGGGGCTCGGAGGTGAGGTGTCACATCACAAAAGGGCGGTGCGCAACTCCCCCGGCGCGAGGGTGCGTCGGCGCGGTGCGGCGAGGAGGCGGAGCGGGCGGAGGCGGAGCCTCGTCAGACCTGGCTGTCCAGGACCACGTGCATGGCCGCTTCCTCGGCCGATGCCGCCGCTCCGTCGATCCCGACGTCCTCGGCCGTCAGGGTGTCCGGCTCGTTGATGTCCAGCTGCCGGGTGAGCCGGCCGGCGCGTACCGTACCGACCTCCCCGTCCCACAGTTCGCCGTCACCGTCGGAGAGATCGCCCAGCCCGTCGCCGGTGATCTCGGAGACCTCGGGCAGCTCCCGGGCCAGGCGGCTCTCCAGCGGCTCGCCGCTGTGCTGCTCGGCGGCTGTGGTGCCCTGGTCCTCCACCACCCACGGCCGCTCGGGCGGGGAGTAGCCCTCGTCGAGCAGATCGGTCAGGCCCCGGTTGTCCAGGGTGTCCTCGATGTCGAGCTGCTCGGGGAGGTCGGAGGCCTCAGGCTGCTGGGGCTGGTAGACATCGTCTCCCATGTCGGCGTCCTTCATGGTGTGTCCCTTCCCGGCTCCTGGGTCCCGGTCACGCATGCCGCGCACGCGAACCGGAGGAAAGGGGGCGTATCTGTACTGTGTGCCCGAATGTCGTCGAACCGCCCGTATGGCTTAAGGATAAGTGGACCGGGCATGAACCCGCAGCCGTGGACCGTCGGCCGGGCGCGACGGGCCGGTCCGAGGGACGATGGAAGGTGCAGGAGAACGAGGGAAGGCGCGGGCGGACCTTGTCCCGCGCCGCCCGTATCGGGAGAACGGCCATGGATTACCCGGAGAGCTACCAGTTGGTATTTCAGGCGTCGGCCGTCGAGGACGACACGGTGACCGTCCGGCGTACGGAACAGTCGGGCGCGGGCGGGTATCCGATCTACGAGGACGAGACCGGAATCGTGCGCGCGGAGATCAGCGACCGCGGGGAGGTGCGCATGATCGCCAGCGGCGGACACCAGGTGCTGGGCACCCCGCTGGTGGTGCGGGAGCCGACCATCTGAACGCTCGTGCGGGGTGTGCCGTCAGCCCTCGGTCCAGCCGTGGTTCTTGGCGAACTGCAGCAACCCGCCCCGGATCTGCAGAATCTGAGCACCCGTCAGCGAGGGGGCCGACTCCAGCAGGACGTCGGTCACCGCCTTGGTGTACTCGGCCGCGCTGAGCACGTCGCACAGCGTGTCGTCGTCCGCGGATCCGGCGATGCCGACCGCGGCCGGCCGCGGGGGAGTCAGGGGCCTTCCGTCGGGGCCCTCGGCGAGCCGGACGGACGACGCCTTCAGCCCCCGTTCACCGTCCTCGATCTCGAACTCGACCGCCGTGCCCGTGTGCACATAGGACTCGGGGATCAGCATGTCGTTGACATGGAGGAACACATCCTCACCGCCGTGATCGGGTGCGATGAAGCCATATCCCCGTGCGCTGTCGAACCGCACCACGCGACCGGAAACCACACCAACCCCCAAGGAAGAACCGGGCCCCTCGCCCCTCGCCACACATGGCTCGACCGGAGAATAGCCCCGGGCGGTCGGACCGCGCGACCGGATCCCGGTAATCGCGGGGGGCTCACCTGAGCCTGCGGTCGGGCGGCGGCGCGGTCCCGGACGCGAGTGGGGAGCGGGCCAGCTCGACGCAGCCCACCGTGATCAGGGCGATCGCGACCAGTTCGGGCAGCACCCACCACCCGGTGCGCAGCTCCTCGCCGAAGAGTGTCACCCCGTAGAGGACGCTGATCAGCGCGTCGCCGAGGGTCAGCGGCGGCTGGACGGCGACCAGCATGCCGGCCTGGAGGGCGTTCTGGAGGAGGAACAGCGAGCCCACTCCGGCCACCACGGTGGCGTACAGTTGCCAGGACGTGAAGAGCGCCCCCGCTCCGCCGCCCCCTTCGAGATGCGCCATGGCGTCCTTCATGAGCGCGGCCGTGAGCGCGTACCCGCAGGCCGCGGCGAGGCCGAGCAGCGCGCCCCGGGGGTTGCCGCGCGTGCTCAGGGCCGCACCGATCAGCACGGCCTCGAAGATGCCGGTCAGGATGAGTGCGGGCACCCAGACGGCGCCGTGCACGGACGTGACGCCGCCACCCGGTGCCGCCGTGGCCATGCCCAGGGCCAGCCCCAGGGTCACCGCCGCCACCGCGTACCAGAGCGACCGGGGCAGCCGGACCCGCATGACGAACCCGGCCATCAGCAGCGTGGCCGGCAGTTCGATCACAAAGATCGGCTGGACCACGGCGATCGGACCGGTGGCCAGCGCCACGGCCTGGCAGACGGCGGCGACGATCACCAGGCCGATCCCGGCGAGCCACACCGGCCGTCGCAGCAGATGCCCGATCAGCGCCGGACGCATCGCCTCGCTGTCAGGCACGGTGCGGGCGGCGCGGCGCTGGAGGACGGAGGCCGCGCCGTTGCTGAACGCGGTCAGGACGGCGAACAGGACACTGATCACCCACCCATGATGTGGGCGGCGGGCCCGCGATCCCGGGTCCTGCGGTCCGGCGGCATGGCGGGACGCAGGGATCGGATCCCGGCCGCCATGCGGACCGAAGTCGTCCGCGATTCCCCGTAGCGTGCCGTGCATGTCAGCGAAGAAGACCCCCGTCGCGCCCGCCGTGCTCTCCCCGCGCGCGCTGGGCCGTGCCACGCTGGAACGCCAGCTGCTGCTGCGCCGGGCCACGATGTCCGCGAAGCGCGCCGTCGAGCATCTCGTCGGTCTCCAGGCGCAGAACACCAAGCCGCCCTACTACCAGCTCTTCGCCCGCCTCGACGGATTCGACCCGGCCGGGCTCGCCGGGCTGATGGAGTCCCGCGAGGTGGTGCGCATCGTCACCCTGCGCTCCACCATCCACCTGCACACCGCAGCCGACGCGCTCACCCTGCGCCCGCTGGTCCAGGCGGCGCGCGACCGGGAGCTCAGGACGTTCCGCAAGGGGCTCGTCGGAGTGGACCCGGACCGGCTCGGCGCGATCGCCAGGAAAGTCGTCGAGGAGCGGCCCCGTACCCCTCGGGAGATCCGCGAGGCGCTGCTCGCCGAGTGGCCCGACGCCGACCCGCAGTCCCTGGGCGTGGCCGCCCGCTGTCTGCTGCCGCTGGTCCAGGTCACCCCGCGCGGGGTGTGGGGAAGGAGCGGAGAGGTCGCGCTGACCACCGTCGAACACTGGCTCGGCAGGCCGTCCGGGCCGGTGCCCGCACCCGATGCCACCGTGCTGCGCTACCTCGGCGCCTTCGGGCCCGCCTCCGTCCGGGACATGCAGGCATGGGCCGGACTGACCCGAATGCGCGAGGTCTTCGAACGGCTGCGGCCACGGCTCATCACCTTCCGGGACGAGAACGGCGTCGAGCTCTTCGACCTGCCGGACGCCCCGCGCCCCGACGAGGACACCCCCGCCCCGCCGCGCTTCCTGCCCGAGTTCGACAATGTGCTGCTGGGCCACGCGGACCGTTCGCGCGTGATCCCGCCGCGGTACCGGGGGCGCAACGGGAACGGCAACCAGACGTACGGCACCGTGCTGGTCGACGGATTCCTCGCCGCGCTCTGGCGGTTCGGCGACGGGTCCGGGGCCCGGTCCGGTGCCCGGACACGTTCCGATTCCCGCCCGGCGGCGGCCCTGACCGTGCAGCCGCTCGGCCGGCTGAGCCCGGCCGAGCGCGACGCCGTCACCGATGAGGCCGTACGGATGCTCTCCACCATGACGAGGGCCGGGACGAACGCGGTCACCGAAGCGAACGGATACGCCATCCGGTTCGCGACGTTCGTCGACTTCGGGCCCTGAGCGGCGAACGGTGCGCGACCCGTGGCGCGACGGCCGCGGTCCGGCCCCGCGCACCCGCCCCCTACGGCAGCAGCCCCGCGCGCCGCGCCGCCACCACCGCCTCCAGACGGGTGTGCGCCCCCAATTTGCGCATCGCCGAACGCAGATACCCCTTCACGGTCTCCGGCCGCAGCCCCAGCCGCTCCGCCGCCACCGCGTTCGTCGTCCCCGCAGCCACACACGCCAGCACGTCCACCTCGCGCGGTGCCAGGTGCACCTCGCAGGGTTTCGGCGCACGGGCCCCGGCCGCCGAGGCGAGCCGCCCGCACACCGCGAGCAACTCGTCGCGCAATGCCGGGTCGATGACCTTCGGGACCAGCGCGCGCAGTTCGCGATGGGCCTCGCGGACGTCCTCCCAGGCCCCCGGCGCGGCCCTCGGGTCCGTGACCTGCTCCCGCGTCACGGCCAGAAGCTGCTGCACCTCGTCGCGTACGACCAGGGCCTGCTCCACATCACGGGCGGCGGCGACCGCCGCGTCGAACGTACGGTCCCCGAGCGTGACCGGCTCGCGCAGCGCCCCGTACAGCACGCCGCGCACCCTGCGCCGCACGACGACGGGCACCGCGACCACCGAGCGAAGCCCCTCCGCGGCGACCGCCATGTCGTACTCGTGGCTGATGTGGCGCGAGGAGCGGTAGTCGGTCACCGCGCACGGCCGGGACAGGGCGATCGACTTGCCGCCCAGCCCACTGCCCGCCGAGATGACGAGCCCGCGCAGAGCGCCGGTCTGCGCCCCGTTCAGCTCGGCGATCCGGGCATGGCGGGCATCCGAGAGCAGCCCGCCGAAGGCCACGGGCACCCCGCTGGTCCGGCGCAGCCGCAGCAGCGCCGCTTGCATCTCCACCGCATCGACGGATTCCGGCACGCTGACGCCTTTCTGCCCGGCTCCCGGGGCCCGACAGCCTCCCGGACAGGCACTGACGACCTCGGCCGGGCCAGGATCCTCAGCGACCTTCCGGCTGCACCCCCGTTCGGGGGTGGTGAGACCTCGGTCACTGTTTACATGATGTTAAACGACCGGTCCGGTCCGCAATGAGGAGGGCACATGTCGGCAACCAGCGCGACGGAGAAGTTCCGGGCCGCCCGGGACTTTCTGCTGCGGCACCGCGAGGACTACCACGCCGCCTACGAGGGCTTCCGCTGGCCGCGGACGGAACACTTCAACTGGGCGCTCGACTGGTTCGACGCCATCGCCGAGAACAACGACCGCACCGCCCTGCACATCGTGGAGGAGGACGGCGGCCGTACCGAGGTGTCCTTCGCGCGGATGTCCGCCCGCTCCGACCAGGCCGCGAACTGGCTGCGTGCCCAGGGGGTACGGGCCGGGGACCGGATCCTCGTCATGCTCGGCAACCAGGTCGAGCTGTGGGAGACCGCCCTCGCCGCGATGAAGCTGCGCGCCGTCGTCATCCCCGCCACCCCCCTCCTCGGCCCGGTCGATCTGCGCGACCGGGTGGAACGCGGCCGGGTCCGGCACGTTCTGGTACGGGACACCGACACCGCCAAGTTCACGGAAGTGCCCGGCGACTACACCCGGATCGCCGTCGGCGCGGACGTGCCCGGCTGGCTGTCGTACACCGATGCCGACGAGCAGCCGGAGACCTTCGAGGCGGACCGGGAGACGGACGCCGACGAGCCGCTGATGCTGTACTTCACCTCCGGTACGACCGCCAGCCCCAAACTCGTCGAGCACACCCACATCTCCTATCCCGTGGGCCATTTGTCGACGATGTACTGGATCGGTCTCAAGCCCGGGGACGTCCACCTCAACATCTCCTCGCCCGGCTGGGCCAAGCACGCCTGGTCCAACCTCTTCGCGCCCTGGAGCGCCGAGGCGACCGTCTTCATCTTCAACTACACCCGCTTCGACGCGGGCCGGCTGATGGCCGAGATGGACCGCTCGGGCGTCACCAGCTTCTGCGCCCCGCCCACCGTCTGGCGGATGCTGATCCAGGCCGACCTCTCCCAGCTGAAGACCCCGCCGCGCGAGGTCGTCGCGGCCGGTGAGCCGCTGAACCCGGAGGTCATCGAGACGGTGCGACGCACGTGGGGCGTCACCATCAGGGACGGCTTCGGCCAGACCGAGACCGCCGTCCAGGTCGCCAACACCCCCGGTCAGCTGCTGAAGGCCGGCTCGATGGGACGGCCCAGCCCCGGTTTCAGGGTCGAGCTCCTCGATCCGGTCACCGGCGAGCCGGGCGCGGTCGAGGGCGAGATCTCCCTCGATCTGTCCGCGCGTCCGGTGGGTCTGATGACCGGGTACCACGGCGACCCGGACCGGACCGCCGAGGCCATGGCGGGCGGCTACTACCGCACCGGTGACATCGGCTCCCGCGACGAGGACGGCTACATCACCTACGTCGGCCGGGCCGACGACGTCTTCAAGGCGTCGGACTACAAGATCTCGCCGTTCGAGCTGGAGAGCGCCCTGCTGGAGCACGAGGCGGTGGCCGAGGCCGCGGTGGTCCCGGCCCCCGATCCGGTACGGCTCGCGGTACCGAAGGCGTACGTCGTGCTCGCGGAGGGCTGGGAGCCCGGACCCGACACGGCGAAGGTACTGTTCGAGCACTCCCGCGCGGTTCTCGCCCCGTACAAGCGGATCCGTCGGCTGGAGTTCGCCGAGCTGCCCAAGACCGTCTCCGGCAAGATCCGCCGCATCGAGCTGCGCGAGCGCACGGCCCGCGGCACCGGCACCGAGTACGACGAGGGGGATCTGCGATGAGCGAGCTGTCCTACGCGCACGGCACCGGGACCACGGCGCTGCTCGACGACACCATCGGACGCAATCTCGACCGCGCCGTCGAGGCGTTCGGCGAGCGTGAGGCGCTCGTCGACGTCGTGTCCGGACGGCGTTGGACGTACACGGAATTCGGCGCGGCCGTCGACGAGGTGGCCCGTGCGTTGATGGCGTCGGGGGTGGCCAAGGGCGACCGGGTCGGCATATGGGCGATCAACTGCCCCGAGTGGGTGCTGATGCAGTACGCCACCGCCCGCGTCGGAGCCGTCATGGTCAACGTCAACCCGGCCTACCGGGCGCACGAGCTGGAGTACGTCCTGAAGCAGGCCGGGATCTCGATCCTGGTCGCCTCGCTCTCGCACCGCAGCAGTGACTACCGCGCGCTGGTCGGGCAGGTCCGTGCCAACTGCCCGGCCCTGCGCGCCGTGCACTACATCGGCGACCCGAGCTGGGACGAGCTGCTGGCCACGGCGGGATCGGTCACGGTCGGACAACTCGCCGCCAGGGAAGCAGAGCTGTCCTGCGACGACCCGATCAACATCCAGTACACCTCCGGTACCACCGGCTTCCCGAAGGGCGCCACCCTCTCCCACCACAACATCCTCAACAACGGCTACTTCGTGGGGGAGCTGGTCGCCTACACCGAACAGGACCGGGTCTGTCTGCCCGTCCCCTTCTACCACTGCTTCGGCATGGTCATGGGCAACCTCGGCATCACCTCGCACGGTGCCTGCATCGTGATCCCGGCCCCGGCCTTCGAGGCAGCCGCCGTGCTCGCAGCCGTTCAGCAGGAGCGCTGCACCTCGCTGTACGGCGTTCCCACCATGTTCATCGCGGAGCTGAACCTGCCCGACTTCGCCTCCTACGACCTCTCGTCGCTGCGCACCGGCATCATGGCCGGGTCGCCGTGCCCGGTCGAGGTGATGAAGCGGGTCGTCGCCGAGATGCACATGGACGAGGTGTCCATCTGTTACGGCATGACGGAGACCTCGCCGGTCTCCACCCAGACCCGTCGCGACGACGACCTGGAGCGCCGCACCGGTACCGTCGGCCGGGTCATGCCGCACCTTGAGGTCAAGGTCGTCGATCCGGTGACCGGAGTGACCCTGGAGCGTGGTTCGGCGGGCGAACTCTGCACCCGCGGCTACAGCGTGATGCTCGGTTACTGGGAGGAGCCCGAGCGCACGGCGGAGGCGATCGACGCGGGCCGCTGGATGCACACCGGGGATCTCGCGGTGATGCGGGAGGACGGCTATGTACAGATCGTCGGTCGGATCAAGGACATGATCATCCGCGGTGGCGAGAACGTGTACCCGAGGGAGGTCGAGGAGTTCCTCCACCGGCACCCCAAGGTCGCGGATGTGCAGGTGGTGGGCGTACCGGACGACACGTACGGCGAGGAGGTCCTGGCCTGCGTCATCCCGAGGGACCCGGCGAACCCGCCGACCCTGGAGGAGGTGAGGGACCACTGCCGCGGACAGTTGGCGCACTACAAGATCCCGCGCCGCCTGCAGATCCTGGAGACCTTCCCGATGACGGTCAGCGGGAAGGTCCGGAAGATCGAACTGCGGGAGGTCTACGGCCGCCAGGCCCCACCGTCCGGATCAGGGCGGATCAGCGAGAGGCGCGCGAGCCCGGCCTGATCCGGACGACGGGTCCCGGGACCGGGGCATGCGCGCGGAGATCCCCCCGCGGCGTCGTCAGGCGGCCTCGATGATGTCGCCGGCGACGCCCCTGGTCGCCGCCGCCCATTCGATCAGCAGTACCTCGTAGGCGGCGGACTCCACGGAGGACCAGTCCTGACCGGCTCGCGCGTCGACCAACGCCCGTATCGCCTCGTTCGCCTGGGCGGCGGACGGGGACACAGGTCGGGTGGTGTGCAACGGGTCGGTGGGTGGCATGTGCCGTGGAGTTAAAGCCATGCCCCTACCTTAAGGCCCGCCACTGACAACCGACCGAACATTTGTGGCCCCTGGCTCGAACGTGACCGATTGCACTCACTGTTGCCGGTCGGTTCCGCTGGGGAGCGGTCCGTGTGCGGCGTGCGGGATCTCGCGTCGCATGCAGACCCTGGGCCAGCGGTCCAGGCCGTGTTCGGCCTCCTCCGCCCTGATCTTCCGCAGGCCGTCGGTGAGTTCGGCGTCCATGAGCACGCGGAATCCGAGCCGGGTGTAGTACGGGGCGTTCCACGGGACGTGGGAGAAGGTCGTCAGTGTGAGCGCGTCCAGTTGCCGGCCGGCGGCCCACCCGGCGAGGTGGTCGATGAGCGTGCTGCCCAGACCGCGTCGTGCGGCGGAGGGATGGACGGACACCTGCTCGATGTGGGCCGCGCCCTCGATCGGGTCGGCGATCAGATAGCCGACCGGGCGGTCACCGGCGTCCACGGCCACCCAGGCGCGGCCGGCCCGGCGGTAGTCGTCCAGCAGGTCGAGCGCCGGCGGGTCGTCGTCCGCGATGGCGGACATGCCGAGCGCGCGGAACGGTTCACCGGCGGCGCGCTCGATGTCCTGCAGCAGTGGAAGATCGAAGCGGCGGGCGGTACGGATACGCATGCGGCCAGTATGACGCTCCGAAGGCGCGGACCGACCGGCGCATGGGGGTGGTGTGCCCGGTGCCGGTGGGTCTCAGACGCCGGTGCTGATCAGCTCGTCCGCGGGGCTGTTGACCGGCCGCGGCGTTCCCGCGGGGTCCAGCGCGAAGAGCGGCATGCCGAGGCGGTCCGCGCATGCCCGGGCGTCCTGCGCGTAGCCCGCGAGTGAGAAGAACACGCTGGTGACGGACGCGGTGAGCGCGTTCAGCCAGAGGCACTCGACATCGCGCAGAGGGGTCGGGAGGGGGGCGGTGTCGACCTGGACGATCAGCCCGGTGGCCCGCAGGTCTATCCGGGCCGGGGAACGGCCTGCGGGCCGCAGGACATCGTGGTAGCCCAGCCACTTCAGATACCGGGCGGCGCTCGAGACCGCCTCGTGCGCCGTACGGATGGGCAGGGGCCGGAACGCCGGCCGGGGCGACGGTGCCGTACGCGGCAGCGGAACGTGTGCGGGACGGCCGGGCCGGGACCGGTCGGCGGGGGCGGGGCCGTCGCCCTCGGCCGCCGGGCGCACCGGTATCCGCAGCACGGCCCCGCACGGGCAGCACAGCTCCGGCTGCGGCCACTGGTCGTGGCGCCCGCAGGTAGGACACCGCACCGTCACCCAGTCGTCGTTCCAGGTGCGGTGCGTGATCGGTACGACCGGGGCGCCGTGCAGCACGGGCGGTGAGGTCGGCGCACCGCACGGGCAGGGGTAGGCCGACGGGCTGTACGTGTGGTCGCGGCGGCAGGCCGGGCAGCTTACCGGCACCGACTCCACCATGATCTCCCTCCGGCCCGCGCGCCCCTGCGACCGGGCACCTCGGCACACCGGAACGCGCCGGCGGCGACCGATACGGGCCGGCTCCGCTCCGTCCCCCCATGGTCCACCAGGAGCGCGGTCCCGGGGAGCGACTTGGCCGACTTCGCGGCCCTGCGCGCATGGGTCCCGCCGCCCGGACTCCCTTGACGGTCGCCCGACCGCGCTTTAGATTTACTTCCGTATAACAGAATCAAGTTTCCGTAATGCGAAATTAACGCGGAATTGGCGCTCTCAGGTGGCGCGACAGAGCCCGAATCCACCAGGTCCGAGCAGGAGCACTCAATGCCTCGAATGACCGCTGCCCGAGCGGCAGTTGAGATCCTCAAGCGCGAGGGCGTCAGCAACGCCTTCGGTGTGCCGGGCGCGGCGATCAACCCCTTCTACGCGGCCCTCAAGGCCTCCGGCGGGGTTCATCACACGCTCGCCCGCCACGTCGAGGGCGCCTCCCACATGGCGGAGGGCTACACCCGCGCGCGTCCGGGCAACATCGGCGTCTGCATCGGCACGTCGGGACCGGCCGGCACCGACATGATCACCGGCCTCTACTCCGCCATCGCCGACTCCGTCCCGATCCTCTGCATCACCGGCCAGGCCCCGACCGCCGTGCTTCACAAGGAGGACTTCCAGGCGGTCGACATCGCCTCGATCGCGGCGCCCGTCACCAAGGCCGCGACGACCGTCCTCGAAGCCGCCCAGGTCCCGGGCGTCTTCCAGCGGGCCTTCCATCTGATGCGCTCCGGCCGTCCCGGCCCGGTCCTCATCGACCTGCCCATCGATGTCCAGCTCACCGAGATCGAGTTCGACCCCGACCTGTACGAGCCGCTGCCGGTGCACAAGCCCGCCGCGACCCGCAAGCAGATCGAGCGCGCGGTGGAGATGCTGAACGCGTCCGAGCGTCCGCTGCTCGTCGCGGGCGGCGGCGTCATCAACGCCGACGCGTCCGAACTCCTCGTGGAATTCGCCGAATTGACCGGAGTTCCGGTCGTCCCGACCCTGATGGGCTGGGGCATCATCGCCGACGACCACGAACTGAACGCGGGCATGGTCGGCCTGCAGACCTCGCACCGCTACGGCAACGCGAACTTCCTGGAGTCCGACTTCGTCCTCGGCATCGGCAACCGCTGGGCCAACCGCCACACCGGCAAGCTCGACGTCTACACCCGGGGCCGCACCTTCGTCCACGTGGACATCGAGCCCACCCAGCTCGGCAAGATTTTTGCGCCCGATCTCGGCATCGCCTCCGACGCCAAGGCCGCGCTGGAGCTGTTCGTCGAGGTGGCTCGCGAGCTGAAGGCGGCCGGACGGCTCAAGGACCGCTCGGAGTGGGCCGCTTCCACCCAGGAACGCCGGGCCACGCTGCAGCGCCGCACGCACTTCGACAACGTGCCGCTGAAGCCGCAGCGGGTGTACGAGGAGATGAACCGGGCCTTCGGTCCCGAGACCCGGTACGTCACCACGATCGGCCTCTCCCAGATCGCCGGTGCGCAGATGCTGCACGTCTACCGGCCGCGCCACTGGATCAACTGCGGCCAGGCGGGCCCGCTCGGCTGGACCATCCCGGCCGCGCTCGGCGTCGCCACCGCGGACCCGGACGGCTGCGTCGTCGCGCTCTCCGGCGACTACGACTTCCAGTTCATGCTGGAGGAGCTGGCTGTCGGCGCGCAGCACCGGATCCCGTACGTCCATGTCCTGGTGAACAACTCCTACCTGGGGCTGATCCGCCAGGCACAGCGCAACTTCGACATCGACTTCCAGGTCAACCTGGAGTTCGAGAACCTCAACTCGCCGGAGCTCGGTGTCTACGGCGTCGACCACGTCAAGGTCGTCGAGGGCCTGGGCTGCAAGGCCATCCGCGTCACCGAGCCGGACCAGCTGCTCCCGGCCTTCGAGGAGGCGAAGAAGCTGGCCGCGGAGTTCCGGGTGCCGGTGGTGGTCGAGGCCATCCTGGAGCGCGTGACGAACATCGCGATGAGCGGTACGGACATCGCGTCCGTCAACGAGTTCGAGGACATCGCGACGGAGCCGTCCCACGCCCCGACCGCGATCCGCCCGCTCGCGGCCTCCTGACCGCACGCCGGTCCGTCTGTGGCCCCCGCCCCCTGGAATTCGCCGACTCGGGGACGGGGGCCACAGGCATGAGACCCGGCTCGTCGGCCGGCGTGCGAGAACGGAACCCCCCTCGGGCGGGGACCGGCGGGCCGGGACCGGCGGGCCGGGCGGGTGCCGGAAAGTGAACGGGCGTGCCGAGTCCGAGGCCGGGACGTGGAGAAGGGCGCGTGGCCGGCGGATCGGAACATGAGGAAGGGCGCGGAGTACGGGACCGTATCCGTACTCCGCGCCCTGGCACGGGTGGAGCGAAACAGGGGTCGCGGCGGCGGCGATCGGGCCGGAGGGCCTCGTCTCCTTCAGGTCAGGAGGCGGGACACCCCTGCCCTCACCACCGCACTGGCATCGCACGGCCGCCGCGACCTCGTCCTGCCCGCGCCGTACGAGACCCCTCATCCAGGTACGCGGCGCGAGCAGGGCTCAGTGGGAGGCTCAGTCCTCGCGCAGGGCGCGGACGGCCTCCTCCACGCGCTTGCCGTAGTCGGCGTCGGCGGCGTGGAAGTGGGCGAGGTTCTTCTCGATCACGTCGTCGCGGGTCACCTGGGACAGTCCCCCGGCGATGTTGGCTACCAGTCGGCCCTTCTCGTCCTCGGACATCAGCCGGTACAGCTCACCGGCCTGGAAGAAGTCGTCGTCCTTGGTGTGGGCGGGTGCCGCGTGGGTGCCGGTCCAGCCGTGGATCGCGAGCGGGGCGGAGAGCGCCGCGTCGGTCTGGGCGGGTCCCGCGTACGAGTTGGGCTCGTAGTTCTTGTCGTGGCGCTTGCCGTTGCGCGTGGCGTGCAGCCCGTCCCGGCCGTAGTTGTCGACGACCGCGGTGCGCGGCGCGTTCACCGGGAGCTGGGTGTGGTTGACGCCCAGCCGGTAGCGGTGTGCGTCCGCGTAGGCGAACAGCCGGCCCTGGAGCATCTTGTCCGGGGACGGGCCGATGCCGGGCACGAAGTTGTTCGGGGAGAACGCGGCCTGCTCGACCTCGGCGAAGACGTTGTCCGGGTTGCGGTCGAGAACCAGTCGGCCCACCCGCTGCAGCGGGTAGTCGGAGTGCGGCCACACCTTGGTCAGGTCGAACGGGTTGAAGCGGTAGTCGGCGGCCTCGGCGGTCGGCATGACCTGCACGTACAGGGTCCAGGACGGGTTCACCCCGCGCTCGATGGCCTGCAGCAGGTCCGTCTGGTGCGAATTGCCGTCCTTGCCCGCGAGTTCGGCGGCCTGCTCGCTGGAGAGGGAGCGCACCCCCTGGTTCGTCTTGAAGTGGTACTTGACGAAGAAGGCCTCGCCCTCGGCGTTCGTCCACTGGTACGTGTGCGAGCCGTAGCCGTTCATGTGGCGGTACGAGGCGGGGATGCCTCGGTCACCCATCAGCCAGGTGACCTGGTGCGTGGCCTCGGGGGCGTGGGCCCAGAAGTCCCAGACGTTGTCCGGCTCCTGACGGCCCGTGAACGGGTCGCGCTTCTGCGAGTGGATGAAGTCGGGGAACTTGATCGGGTCCTTGATGAAGAACACCGGGGTGTTGTTGCCGACCAGGTCGTAATTGCCCTCGTCCGTGTAGAACTTGAGGGCGAAGCCGCGCGGGTCGCGCACCGCGTCCGCGCCGCCCAGCGAGTCGGCGACGGTCGAGAAGCGGATGAACGTCTCGGTGCGCTTGCCCACCGCGGAGAGGAAGTCGGCGCGGGTGAAGGCCGTGATGTCGTCGGTCACTTCGAAGTAGCCGTACGCGCCGGAACCGCGGGCGTGGACCACGCGCTCCGGAATGCGCTCCCGGTTGAAGCGCGCCAGCTTCTCCAGGAGGTGCTGGTCCTGGAGGAGGATCGGGCCACCGACGCCGGCGGTGGCGGAGTTCTGATTGTCGGCGACCGGGGCGCCTGACTCGGTCGTAAGCACACGCTGCGTCATGGTGTCGGGGCGACCTTCCGTACGGGAGCTGCTGAACTGCGACGGTGCAGGGCTCCAGGAGCGTAGGTACGCCCCGAACCCGACGCCAACAGTTTGTTGAAATTAGGGTCTGGTGTTCCGGATGGCGCCGACGCCTGGGCGCGACAGGACAGGTGTCAGCGCCGACGCCATCCGGAAGTCTCTGGTGGCCGGGCCCTGCGGGGCCCGGCCGGTCAGGCCTGGACCGGCCGACCCGACAGGCGCTCGACCGAGCGCAGCAGTGCCGAGTGGTCCAGGCCGCCGTCGCCCTGGGCGCGCAGCGAGGCGACCAGCTGGGCGACCACGGCGCCGACGGGCAGCGCGGCGCCGACGTTGCGAGCGGCGTCCGTGACGATGCCCATGTCCTTGTGGTGCAGGTCGATCCGGAAGCCCGGCGCGAAGTCCCGCTTCAGGAAGTTGTCCTTCTTACGGGTCAGCACCGTCGAACCGGCCAGTCCGCCGCCCAGTACATCCAGCGCGGCGGCGAGGTCCACGCCGGACTTCTCCAGGAAGACGACCGCCTCGGCGCACGCCTGGATGTTGACCGCGACGATCAGCTGGTTGGCGGCCTTCACCGTCTGGCCGGAGCCGTGCGGCCCGCACAGCACGATGGTCTTGCCGAGTGCCTGGAGGATCGGCTGCGCGGCGTCGAAGTCGGCCTGCTCGCCGCCGACCATGATCGACAGCACGGCCTCGATCGCGCCGGCCTCACCACCGGAGACCGGGGCGTCCAGCACCCGGATGCCCTTGTCCTTCGCGTTCTTCGCCAGATCCACGGAGGTCTGCGGCGTGATCGACGACATGTCGATCAGCAGTGCCCCGCGCTTCGCGTTCTCCAGGATGCCGCCGGGGCCGTACGCGATGGCCTCGACCTGAGGGGAGGCGGGCACCATCGTGATGACGACATCGGCGTCCCGGACCGCCTCGGCGATCGAGCCCGCGCCCGTGCCGCCGGCCGCGACCAGCCGGTCGATCTTGACCTGCTCCAGGGTGTGACCGGTGACGTCGTACCCGGCCTTGATCAGGTTCTCGGACATGGGGGAGCCCATGATGCCGAGTCCGATCCATGCGACCTTGGGGAGGTTGTTGCTCATGAGGGTGCCTTCCGATAAGCGTGTGTACGAGGGGGAGTCCGCCGCCCTCAGCGGGCGGCCCGCGCGGTGACCGGGAGCCACTCGAAGGCCTCGGCGCTCGGCCGGTCGCCCGGCTTGTACTCCAGACCGACCCAGCCGTCGTAACCGGCCTTCGTCAGCTCGTCGAGGAGCTGCTCCAGCGGGAGCGAGCCGGTGCCTGGCGCGCCGCGCCCCGGGTTGTCGGCGATCTGGACGTGGCCGGTCCGGTCGGCGTATTCCGTGATGACCCGGCCGAGGTCCTCGCCGTTCATCGACAGGTGGTACAGGTCGAGCAGGAACTTCGCATTCCCGAGCCCTGTCGCCGCGTTGACCTTGTCGACGACCTCGATGCCGGCGGGCGCGCTGACCAGGGGGTAGCGCGGCGATTCCGGCTTGTTGAGGGTCTCGATCAGCAGGATCGCCCCGATCCGGTCGGCCGCGCGGGCGGCGACGACCAGGTTCTCCAGCGCGAGTTCGTCCTGCGTGGCCGGGTCCACGCCGTCGACGCGGTTGCCGTAGAGCGCGTTGAGCGCCTTGCAGCCGACCGAGGCGGCGAAGTCGGCCGCCACCTCGATGTTGGCGCGGAAGCGGTCCGACTCCGTGCCGGGCACGGAGAGCGCGCCGCGGTCGGGGCCGGGCAGCTGCCCGGCGTAGAAGTTCAGTCCCACCAACTGCGTGCCCGCGTCGTCGAGCGCCTTCTTGAGGGCGTCGAGCTCGGCCTGCGGCGGAGTGGGGGTCTCGATCCAGGGCCACCACAGCTCGACCGCCGTGAAGCCCGCCGCGGCGGCGGCCGCGGGACGCTCCAGGAGCGGGAGTTCCGTGAAGAGGATCGAAAGGTTCACATCGAAGCGCTGGTCCGGGTAGCCCATGAGGGTTGCGCTCCTTCCGTATTGCGGAAGTTAGTTTCTACGTAACGGAAGATTGCCTGGCGTTGAGAGGCCTGTCAAGGGGGTGCCCGGAATTCGGGCCGGGGTGACTTCGTGCCGGTTCTGCGAGGTGGGGCCGGAATTGCGCCGGTTGCCGACGGGGTCCGGGGCGGGCCAGGGTGGCAGGTGCGTCCGATGCAGCCGACCCCCCACACGAGGTGCCTCGCATGAACCACGCCACCAGCCGGCGCACCGTCCTCGGAGCCCTGATCGCCGGTGCCGCGCTGTCCGTGGCCCCCGCCCCGCCCGGCTCCTCCAGGCCTCCGGGGGCCGCACCGGACCCCGCGCCCGCGGTCGGTTCGCGCCCGGGCACCGTCCGGCAGCTGTTGCTCGGCACGTACACCTCGGCCGAGGGCGGGGGCAGGGGAATCGGCACGGCCTCGTACGACGCCATCAGCGGGGCGATCTCCGCCGGCCCCGTGATCACCGGCGTCGACAACCCCTCCTACCTGGCGATGCATCCCTCGGGAACCACCGTCTACGCGGTCGACGAGCAGGACCGGGGCGGGGTGACGGCCCTCGCCCTGTCGCCGGACGGCGCCCATCGGGTGCTCGGAACCCGCGGCACGGGCGGGGCGGGCCCCACTCATCTCTCCGTCCACCCCACGGGAAGGTGGCTGCTCACCGCGAACTACACCTCCGGCAGCGTCGCGGTGCACCCCATCGGGGACGACGGCTCACTGGGGGAGCGCACGGACCTGGTCACCCACACGGCACCACCGCCCGGCCCCGGCCAGGCCGGGCCGCACGCCCACCAGATCATCACCACCCCCGACGGGGGCCACGTCCTCGCCGTGGACCTCGGCAACGACGCCGTGTACACGTACCGGCTGGACGAGGAGCGCGGCACGCTCGCCCAGGTCTCGTACGCGGCCCTGCGCCCCGGAGCCGGGCCGCGGCACCTCACGTTCCACCCGGGTGGCCGCTACGCCTACCTGGCCTGCGAGGTCGACAACACCGCCGTCGTCTGCGGGTACGACCCCGCCACCGGCACCCTGTCCCCGGGCGCCCCGCAGTCCACCGGGACCGGTGCCGGGACCAGCTTTCCGGCGCAGTTCCTGGTCACCGGCGACGGCCGGTTCGCCTACCTGGCCAATCGGGGGCACAACAGTCTGACGCGCTACGCCGTCGAGGACGACGGGGCCGCGCTGAGGCTGCTCGGCACCGTCCCGGTGGGCGGCGACTTCCCTCGGCAGATCACCTTCTCGCCGGACGGAGGGCTGCTCTTCGCGGCCAACCAGAAGTCGAGCACGGTGACGGTCTTCCGGGTCGGCGGGAAGGACGGGAAGCTGACCCGCACCGGCGGCGCCTTCCCCGCCCCGGTGGCCGTCTGTGTGCTGCCGTACCCGGGGACGGGCCCGTCCCGCGACTGAGGCGCATCGTCACCGGACGCCCCCGGCCCCCGTCCGTTAAGGTCGGCCCCGAGTCGTGGCCTCACGCAGGCGCGGCGAGAACATGAGGGAGGCACAGTGCGCTTGAGAGTGGAGTTCACCACCGAGCCCTTCGATCTCGACGAGGCGCCCGCCCACGCGGTCGTGGCCCGCGAGGTCATCCAGTCGGCCGACCTGGACGCCGTGGACGTCGGTCCCTTCGGCAACACGGCGGAGGGCGGCGCGGACCAGGTGCTCACCGCGGTGGACTCCCTGCTGCGCAGCGCGCTGGCATCGGGTGCCACCCGGGTGTCGCTCCAGGTCAACGTCATCGGGGAGGAGTCGAAGTGACCGAACCGGCGGACCACCCCCTCGTCACCGCGGTCAAGCCGCTCGTCGACGCCATGGGCGCCGAGCTGCTCGGGCCCGATCAGGCGCAGGCCGACGACATCGTGCTGGCTTGGGAGGGTGAGGACGTCATAGCCGTCCGGCTGCCCCAGCTCTCGGAGTCGCTCGACCACATCCTGGCCGCCATGGAACGCCGCCTCGGCATGCCCCTCGCCGAGCTCGACCGCAAGGCCAAACAGTCGGTGGTGCGGACTCTGGAGGCACGTGGTGCCTTTTCCGTGCGGCACGGTGTGGAGACCGTGGCGGGTGCACTGGGGGTCAGCCGCTTCACCGTCTACAACTACCTCAACAGGGAAAATGCCGCCAAAGGCGAGTAGTTGAGGCCGTAGGTGAGCGAAGCCGTGGAGGCTCGCCGGAGCCGTCGCCCGGATCGCCGGGCGACGGCTTTTTGTATTCGAGTAATTTCAACAAAGTGTTGACGTGGTGTTGCGGAGGGCGTTAGCTATCCGCAGCCCGACCGACGCGACGCGAAGTACGCACAGCGAAAACAGCCACGGAGGTTCCCGTGACTTCGAGCTCCACACCGGGCCTCGCCCGGTTCAACACCCTGGCGGACGACGAGGCCACCACCGCGTTGCACGAGGTGTGTGCCAGTGCGGCGTGGGGAAGAGCGATCCTCTCCCGGCGCCCGTACGCCACCGCGGAAGCCCTTCTCTCGGCCAGTGACGCCGCCACGGCCGCACTGACCCCCAAGGATCTGGCCGACGCGATGGCCGGCCACCCGCCGATCGGCCGCCCGAAGCCCGGAGACCCGACCTCCTCCCGTGAACAGCGGGGGATGGCCGGTGCCACCGAGGAACTCAAGGCCGAGATGCTCGAACTGAACCTGGCCTACCAGGAACGGTTCGGACACGTCTTCCTGATCTGTGCCACCGGAGCCACCGGTGAGCAGATGCGCGACGCGGTGAAGTCCCGGATCGGGAACTCGCCCGAGCAGGAGCGCGGACACGTGCGCACCGAACTCGGGAAGATCAACCGAATCCGGCTGACCCGTCTTGTGGAAGAGGACAAGGACTGATGAGTACCGAAACCATCGCATCGGTGTCCACGCACATCCTGGACACCAGCGTCGGACGCCCCGCCGAGGGCGTCGCCATCACGCTGGCGGCCCGCTCGGGCCGCGAAGCCGAGTGGGTGACGCTCGGTGGCTCCGCGACCGACGCGGACGGGCGTTGCAAGGACCTGCCGGCCCTGCCGGAAGGCACCACCCACGTACGGCTCGACTTCGAGGTCGCGACGTACTTCTCCAAGAAGCAAGCCGAGGCGCAGCAGGACGCCCCCCGCGTAAGGGACAGCGGTGCGTTCTTCCCGGAGGTGGCGATCACTTTCGCCGTCGAGCCGGGCGAGCACTATCACGTACCGCTGCTGCTCAACCCGTTCGGCTACTCCGTTTACCGAGGGAGCTAGCACCGACATGACCGCCGATTCCCACCGCCCCCGCCCTGTGATCCTCGGCCAGAACCAGTACGGCAAAGCAGAGAACCGCGTCGTCAGGATCACGCGGGACGGCGACACCCATCACATCAAGGACCTGAACGTCTCGGTCGCGCTCTCCGGCGACATGGAGGACGTGCACTACTCCGGCTCCAACGCCAACGTCCTGCCGACGGACACCACCAAGAACACGGTGTTCGCGTTCGCCAAGGAGTACGGCATCGAGTCCGCCGAGCAGTTCGGCATCCACCTCGCCCGTCACTTCGTGACGTCGCAGGAGCCGATCAAGGTCGCGCGCATCCGGATCCAGGAGTACTCCTGGGAGCGCATCGCGACCTCGGACAACAACTCCAGGTTCATCGGCTCGGACGAGGTCAACCACTCCTTCGCCCGCAAGGGACAGGAACTGCGCACCACGCAGATCACCTTCGACGGCGAGAAGTGGCAGGTCATCTCCGGCCTCAAGGACCTCACGGTCATGAACTCCACCAACTCGGAGTTCTGGGGCTACGTCAAGGACAAGTACACGACGCTGAAAGAGGCGTACGACCGCATCCTGTGCACCGACGTATCCACCGTCTGGCGTTACAACTGGACCAGCGACGCCGACCGGATGCCCAACTGGGAGAAGTCGTACGCGCAGGCCAAGAAGCACATCCTGCAGGCCTTCGCCGAGACGTACTCCCTCTCGCTGCAGCAGACCCTCTACCAGATGGGTTCGCGCGTCATCAACAGCCGCAGCGAGATCGACGAGATCCGCTTCTCACTGCCGAACAGCCATCACTTCCTCGTGGATCTGGAGCCGTTCGGGCTCAAGAACGACAACGAGGTCTACTTCGCGGCGGACCGCCCGTACGGCCTGATCGAGGCCACCGTCCTCCGGGACGGCGTCGAGCCGCAGATCCCGGTCGACATGACCAACCTCTGACGCGGCGCTGAGCCCGTCCCCGCCCGCACGCAGCCGGGCGGGGACCGGCCGGACCGGAGGGAACTCCCATGGCACAGCCTGCACTCGGGCCGGCAGAAGCAGAAGGCCCGTGTCCCACCCCGCCGGAGACCTCGGTCCATCCGGTGGACGAAAAGCTCCGCCCCTCGCGGCTCGTCCCCGCCGCGCTCCAGCACATCGCCGCCATGTACGCGGGCGTCGTCACCCCTCCGCTCATCATCGGCCAGGCCGTCGGCCTCGACACGGCGGGCATGACCCGCTTGATCGCGGCGAGCCTCCTGATCGCCGGATGTGCCACCATCCTGCAGACCCTCGGCATCGGCGGCTTCGCAGGGAACCGGCTGCCGTTCGTCAACGCCGCGTCCTCCGCCGGAATCGCCCCGATGCTCGCCATCGCCGAGACCAGCGCGCCGGGCCGCCAACTCCCCGCGATCTACGGGGCGGTGCTCGTCGCCGGAGGCTTCTGCCTGGCCGTCGGACCGTTCTTCGGCCGGCTGCTGCGCTTCTTCCCGCCGCTGGTCACCGGCGTCGTCATCACCCTCATCGGGGTCACCCTGATGCCCGTCCCGGTCTCCTGGGCCCAGGGGGGCGACAGGAACGCCACCGACTTCGGTGCGATGAAGTACCTCGCGCTGGCCGCCTTCACTCTCGTCGTCATTCTGCTGATCCAGCGCTTCGGACGCGGCTTCCTCAAGCAGGTCGCCCTGCTCGTGGGTCTGTTGATCGGCACTCTGGCCGCGATCCCGTTCGGGCTCGCCGACTTCTCCGCGCTGAAGTCCGCACCGGTCGCCGCGCTCCCCACGCCCTTCGCGTTCGGTGCCCCGGAGTTCCGGCCCGCCGCGATCCTCTCGCTCTGCATCGTCATGCTCGTCCTGATGACCGAGTCCTCCGCCGGGATGCTGGCGCTCGGCGAGATCTGCGACCGGCGCACCGACGGCCGGACCATCACCCGCGGACTGCGCACCGACGGCATCGCCACCCTGCTCGGCCCGGTCTTCGGGGGCTTCCCGACGAGCGCCTTCGCGCAGAACGTCGGCGTGGTGTCCCTGACGAAGGTGCGCAGCCGCTACGTCGTCGCGGCCGCGGGCGGGGCGCTGCTGGTCCTGGGCGCCTTCCCGGTGCTCGGCGCGGTCGTCTCGCTCGTGCCGATGCCCGTGCTCGGCGGCGCCGGGATCGTCCTGTTCGGCTCGATCGCGGTGAGCGGCATCCGTACGCTCTCCGAGGCCGGCCTCGACGACAGCTCCAACATCATCCTGGTCGCCGTGGCGCTCGGCGCGGGCATCATCCCGCTCGCCGCGCCCGGCTTCTACGCGGGGTTCCCGTCCTGGGCGCAGACCGTGCTGGGCTCCGGAATCAGCGCCGGCGCGCTCGTCGCGGTCCTGCTCAACCTGTTCTTCCACCATCTCGGCACCCACGGTCGCCAGGCCGTGGCACTCAAATCCTCCTAGGGTCCTGCCGTGCCCGCATCGCCGGAAAAGAGAAGGAAGCACCATGGCAGCATCGGCAGCTCATGAGTACGTGGAACGCATCGTCATCGAGAACTGTTCGATCGCGACCGTCGACGCCGACGACACCGAGTACGCCTCGGGCCATGTCGTCGTCGCGGGCAACCGCATCGAGTCCATCGGTGCGGGCCGGGCACCCGAGGGCCTGGAGAACGTCGTACGCCGCATCGACGGCACCGGACATCTGGTCACGCCGGGCCTGATCAACACCCATCACCACTTCTACCAGTGGATCACCCGCGGTCTGGCCACCGACCACAATCTGTTCGACTGGCTGGTCGCGCTGTACCCGACGTGGGCGCGCATCGACGAGCCGATGGTCCGCGCCGCCGCGCAGGGCTCTCTCGCCATGATGGCCCGCGGAGGTGTCACCACCGCCATGGACCACCACTACGTCTACCCGCAGGGCTCCGGCGATCTGTCCGGCGCCATCATCGGGGCCGCCCGCGACATGGGGGTACGGTTCACCCTCGCCCGGGGCTCCATGGACCGCAGCGTGAAGGACGGCGGGCTGCCGCCGGACTTCGCCGTCGAGACGCTCGACGGCGCGCTCGCCGGCACCGAGGCGACCATCGACGCACACCACGACGCCTCCTTCGACTCGATGACCCAGGTCGCCGCCGCGCCCTGCTCGCCCTTCTCCATTTCCACCGAACTCCTGTGTCAGGGAGCCGAGTTGGCGCGCCGTAAGGAAGTGCGCATGCACACCCACGGCTCGGAGACCGTGGAGGAGGAGAAGTTCTGCCACGAGCTGTTCGGGATGGGCCCGACCGACTACTTCGAGTCGACCGGCTGGCTCGGCGAGGACGTGTGGATGGCGCACTGCGTCCATATGAACGACTCCGACATCGCCGCCTTCGCCCGTACCGGAACCGGCGTCGCGCACTGCCCCTCGTCCAACGCCCGGCTCGCCGCGGGCATCGCCCGGGTGCCCGACATGCTCGCCGCGGGGGTCCCGGTCGGCCTGGGTGTCGACGGCACCGCCTCCAACGAGTCCGGCGAACTCCACACCGAACTGCGCAACGCCCTCCTCATCAACCGTCTCGGCGCCCACCGCGAGAAGGCGCTGAACGCCCGCCAGGCCCTGCGCCTGGGAACGTACGGCGGCGCCCAGGTACTGGGCCGCGCCGACCAGATCGGCTCCCTGGAGCGCGGCAAGCTCGCCGACCTGGTGCTCTGGAAGCTCGACACCCTCGCCCACGCCTCGATCGCCGACCCGGTGACCGCACTCGTCTTCGGCGCCGCGGCCCCCGTCACCCTCTCGCTCGTCAACGGCAAGCCCGTCGTCGAGGACAACCACCTCATCACCGCGGACGAGGACGCCATCGCCCGCGCCACTCGCGACGAGGCCCGCCGCCTCGCGCAGATCGCCGCCGGAGCCTGACCCTCCGGAGCACCCCCGATACCGGTCGGCCGAGGGGGACGGCCCTCGGCCGGCCGCCGTGGACCCGAGCGGGGTCCACGGCAGCCGGTGCAGGGGGCGCGTGCTCGCACGCACGCGCCCCCCGTACCGGTGAAGAAAGCTGCCGCACCAGCTGCACGACCTGCCCCTCCTGCACCAACGCACCGCTTGCACCACCTCCCTGACACCCACGTCACCGCAGACGTGCAACCGACCGGAGGAACCGCCGTGGCAGCTACGCCCAGGTTTCGCAACGACGCAGTCGCAGCACCCGACGCCGACCCCCCGCTCGACCCCCTCACCGAACCGGCCTCGGCCGACCGGAAACACCCGGTCGACGAAACGCTCCCCCCACTGAAGATGTTCACCAGCGGTCTCCAGCACGTGGCCGCGATGTACGCGGGTGTGGTGGCCCCGCCGATGATCGTGGGCCCCGCCGTGGGACTCACTCCCAAGGAGACCGCCTTCCTGATGGGGGCGAGCCTCTTCACCGCCGGTCTGGCCACCCTGCTCCAGACGCTCGGCATCTGGCGCATCGGCGCCCGGCTGCCGTTCGTCAACGGGGTCTCCTTCGCCGGAGTCACCCCGATGGTGGCGATCGGAAAGGACCGCGGGCACGACGGCATCGCCGTCATCTTCGGCGCGATCATCGTCGCCGGGCTGCTCGGCTTCCTGCTCGCCCCGTACTTCTGCAAGCTGGTCCGCTTCTTCCCGCCCGTCGTCACCGGCACCGTGATCACCCTGATCGGCGTCTCGTTGCTGCCGGTCGCCTTCAACTGGTCGCAGGGCGGCAACGCCAGGGCCGGTGACTACGGTTCGACGACCAACATCACCATGGCGGCGGTCACATTGGTGATCGTGCTCGCCCTGCGCAAACTGCTGCGCGGCTTCCTCCAGCAGATCGCCATCCTGCTCGGACTGGTCGCCGGAACGCTGATCGCGATACCGGTCGGCATCACCGATTTCGGCGCCATCAAGGATGCCGACCTGGTCGGCTTCCCGACGCCGTTCCACTTCGGGGCACCGCAGTTCGAGGCCGCCGCGATCGTCTCCATGTGCATCGTGATGCTGGTCTGCATGACCGAGTCCACCGCGGACATGCTGGCCCTCGGCCGGATCGTGGGCCGTCCGGCGGACGAGCGGACCATCGAGGGCGGCCTGCGCGCCGACACCCTGGGCAGTGCCGTCAGCCCGCTCTTCAACGGCTTCATGTGCAGCGCGTTCGCCCAGAACATCGGGCTGGTCGCGATGACCAAGGTCCGCAGCCGCTTCGTGGTGGCCGCGGGCGGCGGCATCCTGATCGTGCTCGGGCTGGTCCCCGTCGCCGCGTCCGTCATCGCGCTCGTCCCGCTGCCGGTCCTCGGTGGCGCGGGCATCGTGCTCTTCGGCTCGGTCGCCGCGAGCGGCATCCAGACGCTGGCGACCGCCGCGCTGGAGAAGGGCGAGAACGCGCTGATCGTGGCGGCGGCCGTGGGTGTCGGGCTGATTCCGATCGCGGCGCCGGACTTCTACCACGCGTTCCCGAAGGATCTGCTCGTCGTGCTGGACTCCGGGATATCCACCGGTTGCGTCGTGGCGATCGTGCTCAACCTGGCCTTCAACCACCTCGGAAGGAAGCCGGATCAGGAACCGTCGGAGCCGGAGTCGAGCCCGGCGGCCCCGGCCCCGGTCGCCGCACACTGACGAGAAGAGCACTGTCCGGCACGGCACCGTGGCGCGGACGGCGACCCTCGCGGGTGCTGCCGTACGCGCCACGGCCCAGGCCGGCGTGCGTCAGCCGATGTGGAAGCTGTCGCCGTACACCTTCCAGTCGAGCGGCGGGTTCAGGTCGAGGTTGCCCTTCTTCAGGAAGACCCGCTGGGCCGTGTCCACCCGGCTGGTGTCCGAGTGGGCCTCCTCCTGCTGCATCGCCCAGACCCTGGCGTCCAGGAAGGCGTTGAGGTACGTCACCTCGTTGCCGCCCTGGGCCGGCGGCTTCGCCTTGGTGAGGGCCCGCTTGCGGATGGCGCTGAAGCCGGTGCTGTCGCCGCCGTCACCGTGCATGACGATGGCATCGTAGTACGCGAACTGGCCCAGCGTGCCGATGCCGTCCGCCTTGCCCTGCTTGACGGCAGGGTTGAAGTACACCCGGTCCCGCTCGTCGTTCTGGGCCTGCTTGAACGCCGAGTCGGACGCCGCGGTCACCCAGTCCTTCTTGAAGTTCGGGTCGAGACCGCTGTGCGAGTCGGTGCCGTTGACCTTCCGCAACGCGGGGAGGTACTTCGCGAGGACGTTGCCCGGCTTGCGCTGGGTGTACAGCTCGACGAGGTCGAGCATGTCGCCGGTGCCGGAGCAGAAGCCGATGATGCCCGCGGTGTAGCCGCGGCCGTCGTCGATGTCCTCGATGTACTTGTACTGGGCCTTCCAGTTGAGCGAGGAGTTCTCGGCGCTGGAGACCAACTGCATGGCGATCTCCTTCTTCGCGGGATCGTCGAGCCCGGTCACGGCGGCGGCCTGCCGGGCGACCGTCGTCCGCTGGGGCACCGCCTGGTGCGAGGGGCCACCGGCGTAGGCGCTGACGGGTATCGCCGTGAGGGCCAGTCCGACCGTGATGACAGCGATGCGTACGGAGCGGGTGTTGCGACGTGCGGTGCGCTTATGGGGGGTGTGCACCAGTCCTCCAAAGGGAGTTCGTCGTTCCATCATCTGTTAGGAAGCTTTCCTATCAGGGTGGGGCGGGCGTCGTACACCCCTACGACACAGGTGAGTTGAGAACATTCCGCCGGAACGCGGCAAGGCCCCGCACCGCGCGGCAGGCGCGGTGCGGGGCCGGGACGTGTGGGCCTCAGCAGTTCAGGTACGCCGTGTGGATCCAGACGCCCGTGGGACCGCCCCACAGGTCACCCATGACCCAGTTGCCCTGCTTGCCGCGGTAGTTGAGGTTCTGGCCCCGGTTCACCTGGCCGAGGACCGGGTAGTCGTTGCCCGGTCCGCCGCGGAAGTTCACCCCGTTGTCGTTGACGGTGCAGACCGCGGCCGGTGCCTTCGCGGCCGGTGCGGCCGCGGGGCTCTGCACGGCCTGGGCGGCGGGGCTCACGGCCAGCCCGATACCGGCAATCAGCACCAACGCGGCCGGCATCATCTTCTTCATCATGCGGTTCTCTCCTCCGTTTTCCGGCCCACATCCGCGTGTGCCGTTCGTCGGCCTCAACGGCGTCGCCGACCACCGGGTCACGGGTCCGGATCACCCTCTGCGCAGGAGTGAAAGCGCAGGTCGTGCCACGTGCGTACCGGCGTACGCGGTCAACGCTCCGGATGCTTCCCGTGCCCGTCGATCGCAGGTTTAGCGGGCGTCGATCCGGTAGCTGTCGCCGTACACCCGCCATCGCAGCGGCGTCTCCAGCCCGAGCCTGCCCTCCTTCACGAACACCCGCTGGGCCGTCTCGACCCGGCTGGTGTCGGAGTGCGCGGCCTCCTTCCGCATCGCTGCGACACGGGCGTCGAGAAAGGCGTTCAGATAGACCGTCTCGTCCCCGCCGCGCGCCGGGGGAGCAGCCGCGGAGAGGGCCTCGCGCCGGATCGTACGGAAGCCGGCCGCGTCGTCCGAGTCGCCGTACCCGTGCATCACATACGCGTCGTAGTAGACGAACTGCCCCAGGGCACCGAGTCCATCCGCCTCGGCGCGGGCGACCGCGGGGTCGAAGTACGACCGGTCGCGCTCGGCGTCCTGTGCCGACCGGAAGGCGGGGTCGGCGGCGGCCTCGGCCCAGGCCTCGGTGAACGGGCGGCCCAGACCGTCGTGCGCGTCGCTGCCCCGCACGGCCCGCAGGGCGGGCACGAACCGTGCCAGCGGGCTGCCCGGACGTGCCTTCACGTACCGTTCGACGACCCTCAGCATGTCGCCGGTGCCGGAGCAGAAGCCGATGATGCCCGCGGTGTAGCCGCGGCCGTCGTCGATGTCCTCTATGTACTTGTACTGGGCCTTCCAGTCGAGCGAGGAGTTCTCGGCGCTGGAGACCAACTGCATGGCGATCTCCTTCTTCGCCGGATCGTCGAGCCCGGCGTCGGATCCCCCGTCGGCGGGCCCGCCCGCCGAGCATCCGGAGAGCACGGAGACGGCCATGACGGCGGTGGCGACCGCGGCGGTGAAGGCGACGGGCAGCGGGCGGGGAACGATCTTCATGCCCCAACCCTGCCAGGCCGCGCGGAATGGTCCACACCGATTCGGCTGTAGCGTCATGAGTATGGAAGATCAGTCTGTTGTGGATATCGGCGATGTACGGCTGGCGTATCGGACCTGGGGCGACCCCTTCGGTTCGCCGGTGGTCCTGCTGCACGGCCTCGGCGGCTCGGCCGCGAGCTGGGAGGCGGCCGGGAGCCTGCTCGGCGAGGAGTGGCGGGTGTACGCCCTCGACCTGCGCGGCCACGGTGAGAGCGACTGGCCGGACGAGTACTCCTTCGAGTTGATGCGGGACGACGTGCTCGGCTTCCTCGACGAGTGCGAACTCGACCGGGTGGGCCTGGTCGGCCACTCGATGGGCGGCGTCGTCGCCCATCTGCTCGCCCAGGAGCACGCGGACCGGGTGGAGCGGCTGGTGCTGGTGGAGACCCCGCCGCCGTTCCCGAGCGAGCCGAAGCCGGCCGCCGAGCCGGAGGGGCCGGTGGACTACGACTGGGCCGTCGTCGCTCCCGTCCGGGCCCAGGTGGCCGAGCCCGATCCGGAGTGGGCGGCGGGACTGGGGGAGATCGTCGCGCCGACGCTGATGATCGCCGGCGGCCCGGAGTCCACCATGCCCCAGGGACGTCTGCAGGACATGGCCTCGCTGATCCCCGACTGCCGGCTGATCACGATCGCGGGCGGTCATCGGGTGCACGAGGTCCACCCCGACCAGGTGGCCCAGCAGATCACGGAGTTCTTCACCAGCTGACGGGCCGCGGCGGCGGAGCGCTGTCCTGCGAGTCCTTCGCCGTCGGCCGAGGGCGTTGTCAGTGCCGGGTGCCATGATCCGTTTCATGGAACTCGCACCGTTCTTCGCCGATGTCGACGCCCAGCCGTGGGCCGAGCTGCAGCATGCGTACGGCAGCGCCGCCGACGTGCCCGACTGCCTGCGGGCGCTCGCCGGGGACGACGGGGAAGCCGCGTCCGAGGCGGTCTCCGAGCTGTACGGCAGCATCCTGCACCAGGGGTCGGTCTACGAGGCGACGGCCCGAGCCGTGCCGTATCTGGCACGGCTCGCCGGGGCCGGGCACCGCACGGAGGATCTCCTGGCCCTGCTCGGCGGAATAGCGGAGAGCGGGGACGACCGGGGCGACACCGACGAAGCCGCGTGCCGGGCGGCCGTCATCGGCCAACTGCCCCTGATTCTTCCGGCGGTCGATGCCGAGGAGGCCGGGACGCGGCAGGCCGCTGTGTGGGCCGCGGCGATGACCGGGGCGGCCGGTCGGGTGCTGCCGGTGCTCCGACGGCGCCGGAAGGCGGAGAAGGATCCCCTCGTGCGGGCCGAGATCCTGGGGGCCATGGCCCATCTGGATCCGGCGGGAACAGTTGCCGAGCTGAGCGGGGCCATGGGCGCGGCCGAGCCCGCCGAGGTGCGGATCGCGGCACTGCTCGCGTGCGTGGACGCCGCACTGTCCTGGGACCTCGCGCACCATGAGGCGATGCTGTCCCTCCTGCCCGCGGACGGGCTGGTCGAGGGCCGTCTGGACCTGACGCGGAACGAACCATTGCAGTACGTCGTCGAAGCGCTGCTGCTCCGCGACACCGACGCGGACCGCGAAGCGGCGTACGCCCTGCTCGATGCCGCGTTGCGCAGCCCGCTGCCCGAGGTGCGCGAGGAGGCGCTGTGGGCGGCCGAGACCGCCTGTCGGCTCTCGCGGTGTGCCCCGGAGCGGCTGGTCGCACCCGTGGAGGCGCTGGCCGCCGACCCGGCCTCCGTACCGGCGATGTACTCGCTCCTCAAGAAACTGGGCCCCCACGCCGCGGCGACCGCTCCGGCGCTGGTCCGGCTCGCCGCGGGGGAGGGCGACCGGGCGGACCGGGCCCTGGAAGCGCTCGTCGCCGTGGCGCCGGAGCGGGCCGCGCCGCTCCTGGCACGCGACCTGGGACAGCGCCCACGCGCGCTCGGCGAGGCGTGCGGCTTTCCCATCGGGCGTACGGCCGACGCCTCGTTCCCGTACGACTCCGCACTGCTGGACGCGATCCGTACCAGGCTGGGGGCGGACGACCTCGACGCCAACGAGCCGTTCCTGCTCGTGTCCCTCCTCGCCGCCTGGGGGAGCCGGGCGTCCGCCGCCCTGCCCGAACTGCGCTCCGCGCTGCCGAGGTTCCCGAAAGCCGTTCCGAAGGCGCTGGCCGCGGTCTGCCCACCGGAGCAGTGCGCGGCGACGGCGGAGCTCCTGACCGCCGCGGCTCGCTCCGGGGCGGGGGACGAACGGCTTGCCGCGGCGAGGGCCGTGCGCGAACTGACCGGGGAGACCGGCCCGCTGGTGACGGCGGTCTCCGCCCGGCTCGCCCACGGCGGTCATGGCATCCGGGAGGCCGCGGGCCTGGCCGCCGAGCTGGGCCCGGAGGCGGCCGGCCTGGTGCCCGCTCTGCGGTCCGCGCTCAGCGCACCGGAGGGGGACCGCACCATCCCGCAGCTGGACGGCGACGTCGAGATCGCCGCGGCCCTGTGGCGGATCACCGGCGGGGCGCAGGAAGCGGTGCCGGTGCTGGCCGGAGTGTTCGCGGAAGCCGAACAGCCTTGGATGCGTTGGACGTTCACCCGTGCCTCGCGGGTGGCGGCCCGCATCGGAGCCGAGGCCCGCCCACTGGTCCCCGCGCTGGAAGGCCTGCTGACGGACCCGCTACAGACCCCGGCCGCGGTGCTCGCGCTGCACGCGATCGCGCCCGAGTCCCTCGACGGCCCCCGCCTGGCCGGACTCCTCCTGGACTCCGCGGAGGAGGACGCCGACGCGGTGACCGCGCTGGAAGCGCTCGTCGCTCTCGGTCCCACGGCCCTCATCGAGGACCACCGCCCCCGCCTGAGGGCCCTTGCCGAGCGGGATCTGCGGGTGGTGTCCTCGGGCCTGGAACCGGGGGTGGCTCCGGCCGACGAGCGACTGCGCGAGCAGGCACGGGAGGCGGCGCGCGTGCTCGGCTGAACCGGGCCGCGCCCGCTCGGGCGCGGCCCGCCCACCGGCGTCCGGCAGGGCCGCGTCCGGCCACCGCGTCCGAGGCCACCGCCTCCGGATCCCCGGCCTCGGACGCGCCCCCGGCGGCGTGGGCGGCCCGTCGGCCTCGGCGGGCGGCAGGCCGCCGCCGCCCCGCCCGTCAGTCGCCCGGCTGCCAGTCCGGGCGACGCCCGCTCATGGCGACGGCCCGGTCGACCAGCGGGGCGTCGGCCGCCACCGGAACCGGCGGACCGAAGATGCTTTTCGACCGGGGGACGTCGTCGCTGGGGGTCAGCATGGCCAGCGAGACACGAAGGCTCCCCTCGTCGGGCTCGTACTTCTGGCCGGTGGACCGGGCCAGGTCCCAGCCGTGGATCACCAATTCGTCCAGCACGACCACCGCGGCCACGTCGCCCGGCAGGTCCACGCCGCCGGCCCTGGTCATCCCCTGCCGGGCGGCGGGGGCGCGCCAGGCCGTCACCAGCTCGTCCAGCAGCGTCGGCAACGCCTCGCGCCAGCCCTCGGCGAGAACCGGAAGCGCGGTGTCCGGGGCGGTGTCGGTCATCGGCCCGAATTCCTTGCGCGCCGCGGCGCGGAAGGCCGTGGCCAGCCCGACCACGTGGGCGAGCAGCTCCCGCACCGTGTAGTCGGGACAGGGCGTCGGGCCGGCCAGCTGCTGCTCATGGATGCCGGGAAGCAGGTCGGCGATCTGCCGGGCCGCGGGCTCCAGGTCGACTGTGGGAATCGTCGGGTTCGTATCCGTGTGCTTGTTCATACAGTGCAGACCGCTCCGGCGCCCGCAACTCATCGCTCATCGCACGACGCGTCCCCGGAGCACAATCCGGCTGGGACGATTCAGCACGGCAGGGTCCAGGGTCGGGTCGCCGGCGTACGCGACGAGATCGGCGGGCGCGCCGTCGACGAGGCCCGGCAGGCCCAGCCAGGCCCGCGCCGTCCAGGACGCTGCGCCCAGCGCCGCGTGGGCCGGCAGACCGGCCCGTACCCCGGCCCTCGGCCGGCGGGCCGCGGCACGCACCGGCACCCGGTCCGGGTCGGCCGATGAATCGCCCACGCACACCGGCACATTGCGGAACGTTCCGGTCCGCCCTCTTGTCGGCGAACCCCGCGCCATGCGATACAGGTCTGGACCATTGCCGCCGGATGGAAGGCACGACCGTGCAACGCCCCCACGCAACCACCGCTTCGGTCTGCTCCGCCGCCCTGCTCCTCGCCGCGCTCACCGCCTGCGGCTCCACCCCCGAGGCGGACACCCGCGCACCCACGGTGCCGGGCCATGTGACGGCGCAGGCCGGCAGCGCCACCTCCGTGCACGTCATGTGGGAGCGGGCCTCCGACGACAAGGCGGTCACCGGCTACGAGGTCTACAACAAGGGCGAGAGGGTCACATCCGTCCCGGCGGCCAAGGTGATGACCGACGTCGACGGGCTGACCGCCTCGACCGCCTACACCTTCACCGTCCGGGCCCGTGACGCCGCCGGAAACCTCTCCGCCCCGAGCGCCGCCGCGACCGTCACCACACCCGCCCCGACCCCCGCCGACCACGAGCCGCCGACGCGGCCGGTGAAGCTGCGCGGCACCGCGGACGGCAGCCGGGCGGTGAACCTCTCCTGGGGCGGCTCGACGGACGACGTCGGCGTCACCGCGTACGACATCTACCAGGAGGACTCCCGGATCCACAGCGTGCCCGGCACCAGGACGACGGCCCATCTGACCGGACTGCGCCCCGGCACCGTCTACACCTTCACCGTCCGGGCCCGCGACGCCGCCGACACCTCCTCGCCGGACAGCAACGCCATCGACCTCACCACCGCGTCCGCTCCGGGCGCACCTGCCGGCACCGCCCCCACCGACCTGCGGATCAGCAACCATGTGCGGGGCAAGGAGTACGCCGTCGACCTGAACTGGAAGCAGCCCGAGACGGGCGGCGAGATCCCCGCGTACCAACTCTTCATGGACGGCAGGCTGACCACCACGATCGTGTGGGGCGCCACCCCGCCCGCGGGCCGGGCGAGTTACCGGCTCACCGTCGGCGACCCGCGCGGTACCCGCTACTCGATGAAGATCCGCGCCAAGCTCCCGGACGGGAAGTGGGGGGACTTCTCCGCCCAGCGCACGGTCGTGCTCGGCGACTGAGCCCGTGGAAGGTCCATCGGTCCCCCGGGGCGCGGGCGGCGGTGACGGGACGTCCCCCACCGGATCAGCCGGAGACGCGCACGGTCTCCACCCACCTCGGGGGCTGCGGGGCGTCCGCGCCGATGAGCGCCGCGACGAGCCGGCACGAGGGGGCCTCGTCCGGCCAGGGGGTGCAGCCGTCGGTGAGGACGACGACGATGTTCGGGCGGTCCCGCGCGGCGAGAGCGGCGGCGATGCCCACACGCATGTCGGTGCCGCCGCCCCCACCCAGGGTGATCTGCTCGGCGGACGTCACCCGGGACACGCTTCGCACATCGGCGTCGCAGGCCAGCACGGTGACACGGTTGCCCCGGACGCCCACCTCCCGCAGTACCCCGGTGACCTCCGCCAGCGCGGAGGCGAGTTCTTCGTCACCCATCGACCCCGAGGTGTCGATGACGACGGCGACCCGGGGCAGCGGACGGCGCAGGCTGGGCAGCACGACGCCCCGGAGTGCCGCACTGCGGCGGGACGGGCGACGGTAGGTGTAGTCGATCGCCCCGGCGGCCCACGCCGCGGCCTCCCGGACCGCGCCCGCGAGCGCCTGCCGCCAGTCGACGGTGGGCTCCAGGATCTGGTCCGCCCAGCGTTCCCAGCCCGCCGGGAGGGTGCCCCGGCTGCGCCGGTGCGCCCGCATGGCCTCCGCGGTGTGGCGCCGCAGCGCCTCCGCCTCGACCGGACCGAGACGGGTCGGACCGTCGGCCCCGGTCAGCTCCCAGGGCACCGGCCGCCCGTGGGCGCCCGACCCGCAGTCGAGCGAGTCGGGGCTCGGTGGCAGACCGGGGAGATACGCCTCGAAGAGCTGTCCGGTCGGCAGCCCGAAGAGCCGGGGCTCCATCCGGCCGGCCGGCAGGGGCAGCCCGTCGGAGATCAGGTCGTCGTTGATCTCGCAGTCCTGGGCCACGTTGAGGCGGTGGTGGTCGCGCTGGTCGGCGGCGGGCAGCCGTTCGGCGCGTCCATGGTGGTCGCGCAGCAGATGCGCCACCTCGTGCAGCCACACCGCCGCGAGCTCCGCCACCGGTGTCGCGTCGACGAACGCGGGTGACACGTAGCAGCGCCAGTGCCGGTCCACACCCATGGTCGGGACACCGGTGCTCGAAACCACCGTCAGGGCATAGAGGGCCGACGCCAGGTAGGGACGATCGGTCGCCGCCCGGTAGCGGGCGGCGAGCAGCTTGGTCATGTCCAACTGGGGCCGCTCCGGGGCGGTTTCCGGTTCAGGCACCGGTGTTCCCGGCTCAGCCGCTCTGCGGCAGCGCGCCGGACAGCTGCAGCAGTTCCACAAACGCGTCGATGCCCTCCGGCACCGGCCAGTCGGTGTCCCGCATCGTCGCCAGGTCCACCGCCGCCCTGGCCGCCACATCGGGCACACCCGCGTCGACGGCCTTCGCCAGCACCGTCCAGCCCGCCTCCCAGCGAGGCCTGGTGAGATCGCCCTGAACCGCCGCGACGACCGCGATGAGGAAGGCCAGCTGCCGGTCGCCGCGTTCGGGCAGGGCGAACGCGGCGGGGTTCGCCAGCACGCGGTCGGGATCGGGCAGGTCGAGGTTCTCCAGGTAGGACAGCAACTCGATGCCCGCGCCGTCCCCGACGGCCCCGGTCAGCGCGGCGGCCAGCGCCTCCCGCCCGGCGCCCGTCGCGTACCCGGTGGCGAGCAGCCGCAGCGCCATGTCCCAGGTCCGGGGGGACGGCCAGGCCCGGCCCCGGCTCTCCGCGTCGGCCGGAATGTGATGGACGAGCCCCGGCCGCGCGGTCAGGAAGCCGGACACCGCGCCGCGGGCCCGCGCCGCAGAACCCGCGACCCTCGTGGCATCGACGACGGGGACGGCCACCTCGGGCCATGTACCGGCCATGCCGCGCGCGACGGTGCGCGGGTCGTGCGTCCACTGGAGGTGCACGAAACGGTTGGCGAGCGGCGGGCTGAGGTGCCAGCCGTCCGCCGCGCTCGACGGCGGATTCGCCGCCGCCACGATGCGTACGGACTCCGGCAACGTCAGGCTGCCCACTCGCCGTTCGAGCACCACGCGCAGCAAGGCCGCCTGCACGGCCGGGGGTGCGGAGGACAACTCGTCGAAGAACAGCAGCCCCCGGCCCGTCCGCGCGAGCCGGACCGCCCAGTCCGGCGGGGCCATCGGGACGCCGGTCACCGCCGGGTCGTCACCGACGACGGGCAGCCCCGCGAAGTCGGAGGGCTCGTGCACACTGGCGATGACCGTTTCGAGACCGAGGCCGAGCCCGGCGGCCAGCTGCTCCATGCCGGCCGACTTGCCGATGCCCGGCTCGCCCCAGAGCAACACGGGTTGATTGGCCGTCACCGCCAGTGCCAGTGCCTCCAGTTGGGGGTTGACGGCGGCTTCGGTCCGCGTGGTGCGCAGCCGGCGATTCAGCTCGTCGGCGGCGTCCAGCGGTCCCGCCGCGGAGCTCGGGTGCGGCGGGACGGGCGGCTGTCCCGGTACGGCGGGAGGCGGTGGTGCAAGGGGCTGTCCCGGTGTGCCCGGCGCGATGGTGCTCACCCGTCCTCACCGTCTTCGTCCTCGTCGTCCTTCTCTTCCTGCCACTCGTCCCACCAGTCGGCCCCGATGTCCGGATGCTCCTTCTCCACCCGTTCCCGGAGGAAGTCCAGGTCCGTCCGGCGGTATCTGCGGATCAGCTGGTCCAGCGAGAGTTCCATCTGGTCGACGACGTCGATCCGGGCCCCGGCCCCGATCAGCGCCGACACCAGTTCCGCCGAGCCGCCGTCGCCGACGGCCACACAGAGCGGGGTGCGTTCCCGGTGGTCCAGAGCCTCCAGATCGAGACCGGCTGCCAGCAGCCGGGGAAGCAGGGGCTCGTGGTCGAGGAGGTGCAGCACATGGAGCAGACTGCGCTGCCCGCCGTCCCGCACCCGGGGGTCGACGCCCGCGTCCAGGAGTTCCAGGACCGCCGGTGTGTCCCCGTGCTGGGCGCGCAGGAACAGATCCCGTCGCTGAGCCCGCAGAGCCTTGGGCAGTCGGCCGGTGCCGGAGGTGCAGGAGTGCTCCACGGCGAAGCAGCCGGTGACCGCGCCGCCGAAGGCCCGCAGGGCGTGCTCGCGCTGTCGTTCCTGCGGGCTGTGCGGGGAGTCGAGCTTCCCGTCACGGAAGACGACCTCATGCCAGTCACCCCGGCACCTGACCCGTACCGGCGCGGGAGGCGTCGGCCCCGGCGGTCCCACCGCCGTTTCCAGGCCGGGGAACAGGGATCCGGCGACCAGCGGGTGCAGCTCCGCCGGAGTCACGACGCCGGCCCGCAGCAGGTCGAGGTCCGGCAGCCGCTGCCGGAACGCGGGGGGAAGGAAGGGGGCGTCCCCGGCGGCGTCCCGTTCGACGAGCCTGATGCGCAGCCCGCTGTCGCGGCCCGTGAACTCCAGCAGGACGCGGGCACGCCAGTCCTCACCGATCTGGACGCGCGCCGCCGAGTACAGCTCCGCGAACCGCCGGGCCTCGGACTCCAGCCGGGGAACATCGAGACCCAGCCGGGCCAGGACCGCTTGCGGTTCCCCCCGGTACCACCGCGGCGTAGCCGGCTCGGCCGGATCCAGTTCGATGCCCACCGCCGCCAGGGCGTCGGCCACCCGGCCCCGCTGGTACAGCAGCGTCACCCACTCGTCACGGGCCACCGGGTCACCGGCGCCAGGGTCCGCGTCGGGCAGTTCGTCCGGCCCGAGCGGGGTGCCGTCGGCGCGGAGGAACGGCAACCGGTCCGCCCCGCCGGCCCTCGCGCGCAGTTCGTCGCTGCGGCGCGCGTCCCACAGGTACCGGCAGGCCCGCCAGTCCGTGACCCCCGCACGGAAGGTACGGGGCGAGCCGCCGTGGCGCAGCGGTCCGAACCGGAGCGAGATCCGCTGCGGACCGTCGATCATCGGCGGAGTACGCAGATACAGATACGGGGCGGTGGCCCCGGGCACGTCCGCCGTGACGCCGTACCCTGCCAGGATCACGATCAGGTCGGTGGCGAGCGTCGAGCGCCCGCCCAGCACGCGCGGCAGGTGCCAGCGCACCAGGTCCGGCACCAGGTGAAGGAGATCGGACTCAAGAGCTCCGGCCACGTCCGGACCGTACCGCGCGGTGACCTCCGGCCGATCGAATGTCACATCGAACCGGGCCGCCTCGCAGGCGCCCCGCCAGTCCCCGGCCGCGCGCCGCTCGGCGGACGCCGCGATCATCCACCGGGGCACCGCGTACCGGCGGACCTGTCGCAGGCTCGCCATCTCCTCCGGATCGAAGAGCTCCGCCATCGCGTCCCGGCTCACCGGTAGAGGCTCCTGACCGCGCGCAGGTCGGCATGGGTTCCGTGGTCCGGACGCAGCCGCGCCGCGAAGGACCGCTTCACCTTGCGGGGCAGTCCGGGGCCCAACCCCACGTACTCCAGACGGGAGTCGGCGTCGACGGCGGCGAGGAGGGTCTTCGCGCCCCGCCCGGTGAGCCCGGTGTGGCGCAGCTCCAGCCGCCGCAGCGGACTGCCACGCAGCGCACCGGCCAGCGCGTCGGCCCCGATGTCACCGGTGACATTGGACCGGGCCCCGAGGCTGCGCTCCGAGGGCGGTCGGCCCAGGTCGAGTGCCTCGATCCCGTCGAGCGCGTCGGCCAGCGCGCGTGCCCCGGCGGGCCCGATCCCGTTGCCGCCGAGACCGAGCCGCACCGGGCGGGCGGGGTCGGCGGCGGCCGCGAGCACGGCTGCCCCCGCGTCGCCGAGGTGGTTGGAGGGCAGGTACAGCTCCCGCACCCCCGCGTCCCGGATCAGCGCGGCAAGCAGTGGCGCGGCCTCGGCACCGAGGCCGTTGCCCCCGAGGAACAGCCGCTCGACCGGCCGGGACCGCTCGGCGAGCACGGCGACCAGTGCGCCGAGTGCGTCGGTGGTGAGGCCGGTATTCACCAGATCGAGGGTGCGCAGCACGGTGTTGCGGCGCAGCATCGGGACGAGGGCCCGGACACCGGCGTCCGTCACGGGATTGCGTTTCAGCCACAGCGCCCTGACGGTGTCGTCCTCGCTGAGTGCTTTTGCGAGTGCCGTGACCCCGTCGGTGCCGATGCGGTTGCAGCCGAGATAGACCGTCCGCAGCCCGTGGCCGCCCCGGCTCAGGGATTCGGCGACGGCTCGTGCCCCTTCGTCGCCGAGCGAGTTGGTCCCGAGCAGCACATGTGCGGCGTGCGGGGAGCGGGCGACCGCGGGCATCACCCGGACCGCGCCTGCCGCGCCGAGTCCCTGCTTGCAGAGATCGACCCGTCCGTCCGTCCACAGCGCGCCGAGCGCGAAGGTCTCGTCGGACTCGACGGGGTGCGCCGCTCCCAGCCGCTCCAGCAGCGGATCCAGCAGGGCCGCGTCGGCGAGCGGAATGTCCGGGTGCTCGATCGCGGGACAGCGCACGGGCATCGGCTGCAACATCACTACTCCCCAGGTCCCCCGCCGGCACCCGGCCGGGAGGGGACGACCGCGTCCGCCCGCTCAGGACGAACCGACGCCATCGACTCTCCTCCACGAAAAGGCGGCAAGACCGGTCGGATTCGAACCGACGTCCTCCAGCTTGATGCTAGGGCGCGACGACCTCTGCGCTACAGCCTTGCCGCGCGTGATCATAGCCGCACCCGCATCAAATTCGCACACCAGTACCCCGGTTGGTGTCCGGTGGCGGCCTCGCGGCCAGGTCGACGGGTGGTCGGCGCGCGGTCCGGACGCCACCCGCAGGCTGCGGGCGGTCGACAACTGGTCTGTACCTATTGACGAGTTGGTCCAGACCATTTAGTTTCCCCTGTGCTCCATGGCACCAAGGAATCCCGCTCCCCCTCAGGACCGACTCACCGGTCCCTGCCCCAAGGGAGAACCATGTTCGAGCACCTGACCTCCGCAAGGAGAACGGCGACCGCCCTCGTCGCCGTCCTCGGACTCCTCCTCGCGCTGCTGTCCTTGCAGACCGCACCCGCACACGCGGCGGGCAAGCTCACCGCCACGTTCACCTCCGCCGACAACGGCTCGTGGTGGAAGGGGACCTATGTCCTGCGCAACGACACCGACACCGCCGTCACCGGCTGGAGCCTCGAATTCGACCTCCCCGCCGGGGTCGCGATCGACACCTCCTACAACGGCACCGTCACCACTCAGGGCAGCCACGTCACCGCGGTCAACGCCCACTACAACGGCACGGTCGCCGCGCACGGCACCACCGAGCCGTACAGCTTCTGGTTCGTGGCCACCGGACCGATCACCGCACCGACCGGCTGCCGGATCAACGGTGACAAGTGCGACGGCTCCGCGGACGTGCCGCCGGGCGCGCCGAGCGGGCTGAAGCAGACCGACATCACCGCCCGCACCGCCTCGCTGTCCTGGACGGCGGCCACCGCGGGCGACTTCCCCGTGGCGTCGTACGACATCCTGGCCGGCGGCAAGGTGGTCGGCACGGCCACCGCGGCAACCTCGGCCACGGTCACCGGGCTGACCCCGGCCACCGCCTACTCCTTCACCGTCCGGGCCAGGGACACCCGCGGCAACACCTCCGCCGAGAGCGCCCCGTCGGCGGTCACCACCGTCGACCCGGCCACCGACACCTCCCCGCCCACCGCACCGGGCTCGCTCCACTCCACGGCGGCCGACTCCTCGTCCGTCACCCTGGCCTGGACCGCCGCGACGGACAACCAGCGCGTCGCGGCGTACGACATCTACCGGGGCGGCGCACTGGCGGCCACGGTCTCCGGCACGACCACTACCGCCACCATCGGCGGGCTCTCGCCCTCGACCTCGTACATCTTCACCGTCAAGGCCCGTGACGCGGCGGACAACGCCTCTTCGGCCAGCAACGCGCTCACCGTGAAGACCGACGACATCGTCGGCGCGGGCAACTACGCCAAGGTCGGCTACTTCGTCCAGTGGGGCATCTACGGCCGCCAGTACTTCGTCAAGAACCTCCACGACTCCGGTGCCGCCGACAAGCTCGACATCGTCAACTACGCCTTCGCCAACATCGACCCGACCAACCTGACCTGCATGAACGGTGTCACCAAGGGCACCACCGCCGACCCCGAGGACCCCGATCAGGGCACCGGCGCCGGTGACGCCGACGCCGACTACGCCCGCCCGTTCAGCGCCGCCCAGTCCGTCGACGGCGTCGCGGACGACGGCTGGGGCAAACTGCGCGGCAACTTCAACCAGTTGAAGAAGCTCAAGAAGCTCCATCCGAACCTGAAGGTCGTGGTCTCGCTCGGCGGCTGGACGTACTCGAAGTTCTTCTCCGACGCGGCGGCCACCGACGCCTCCCGCAAGAAGTTCGTCTCCTCCTGCATCGACATGTACATCAAGGGCAATCTGCCCGAGTACGGCGGCGCGGGCGGTCCCGGCGCCGCGGCGGGAATCTTCGACGGCTTCGACATCGACTGGGAATGGCCGGGCACCGGCACCGGACACCCCGGCAACCACTACTCGCCGAACGACAAGGACAATCTGACCCTGCTGCTCGCCGAATTCCGCAAGCAGATGGACGCCCTCGGCGGCGGGCACCGCCTGCTCACCGCCTTCACCCCCGCCGACCCGCAGAAGATCGGCGACGGCTGGGACCTGGGCAAGGTCTTCGACTCCCTCGACGTGGCCAACGTCCAGGGCTACGACTTCCACGGCTCGGGCAGCGACAACTCCTGGGAGCCGAATCGCACCGGCCACCAGGCCAACCTCTACACGGACGACCAGGACCCCTACGACTTCCACTTCAGCGCCGACGCCGCCATCAAGGCGTACACGGACGCGGGCGTCGAACCCCGCAAGCTGACCCTCGGCATCCCCTTCTACGGCCGCGGCTGGCAGAACGTCACCGACGGTGGTGCCGCGGGCGAATGGCAGTCCGCGCAGGGCGCGGCCCCCGGCCAGTTCGCGGAGGAGGCCGGCACCCGGGGCTACGCCAACCTGATCGGCGCCTACCCGACGATGACGGTCCACCACGACGAACAGTCGATCTCCACGTACGGCTACACCGGCAACCAGTGGTGGTCCTTCGACGACACCTGGTCCGTCGGCAGGAAGACCGCGTACGTGAAGTCCAAGGGACTGCTGGGGGTGATGGTCTGGGAGATGTCGGGTGACACGGCACAAGGCACCCTGCTCAACGCGCTGGACACCGGGTTGAGGTAGCGGGCCCCGCAGAACGATGACCGGCTCGCGGAGCCGGGTGGGCTCCGCGAGACCGGCCGAGCGGCCTCTGCAGCGGTGGTTCCACGTCGTCGGCCCGCGTGCAGGCGTGCACACGAGGACGCCGAGAATCCGCCGTGCGGTGCCGGGGCGGAGCCGTGTCGGGCCTGAGCGGTACGGGGCTCAGCCCAGCTGCTCGTACGCGGGCAGTGTCAGGAAGTCCGCGTAGTCCTGGTCCAGGGAGACCTGGAGCAGGAGGTCGTGGGCCTGCTGCCACTTGCCGGACGCGAAGGCCTCGTCGCCGAGCTCGGCACGGATCGCGGCCAGTTCCTCGGCCGCGACCTTGCGGGCCAGGTCCGCCGTGGCGTGCTCGCCGTTCTCGAAGACCACGCCCGCGTTGATCCACTGCCAGATCTGCGAGCGGGAGATCTCCGCGGTGGCCGCGTCCTCCATCAGGTTGAAGATGGCGACCGCGCCCATGCCGCGCAGCCAGGCCTCGATGTAGCGGATGCCGACCGCGACGGCGTTGCGCAGGCCGTCGTAGGTGGGCTTCGCATGCAGGGTGTCGATGGCGATCAGGTCGCCCGCGGCCACCGAGACGTCCTCGCGCAGGCGTTCCTTCTGGTTCGGCCTCTCGCCGAGGACCGCGTCGAAGGAGGCCATGGCGATCGGGACCAGGTCCGGGTGGGCGACCCAGGAGCCGTCGAAGCCGTCGTGGGCCTCGCGGTCCTTGTCGGCCTTGACCTTCTCGAAGGCGACCTTGTTGACCTCGGCGTCGCGGCGGGACGGGATGAAGGCCGCCATGCCGCCGATGGCGTGTGCGCCGCGCTTGTGGCAGGTGCGGACGAGGAGTTCGGTGTACGCGCGCATGAACGGGGCGGTCATCGTCACCGCGTTGCGGTCCGGGAGGACGAACTTGGCGCCGCCGTCACGGAAGTTCTTGACGATGGAGAAGAGGTAGTCCCAACGTCCCGCGTTCAGCCCGGAGGCGTGGTCGCGGAGCTCGTACAGGATCTCCTCCATCTCGTACGCGGCGGTGATCGTCTCGATGAGGACGGTCGCGCGGACCGTGCCCCGCGGGATGCCGAGGCGGTTCTGCGCGAAGACGAAGATGTCGTTCCAGAGACGGGCCTCCAGGTGCGACTCCGTCTTCGGCAGGTAGAAGTACGGGCCCTTGCCGAGGTCGATGAGGCGCTGGGCGTTGTGGAAGAAGTAGAGGCCGAAGTCGACCAGCGCGCCCGGCACCGGGGTGCCGTCGAGCTGGAGGTGACGCTCGTTCAGGTGCCAGCCACGGGGGCGGGTGACGACCGTCGCGAGCTCCTCGGCGGGCTTGAGGGCGTACGACTTGCCGGTCCCGGGGTCGGTGAAGTCGATGTTCCGGGCGTACGCGTCGATCAGATTGAGCTGGCCGAGGATCACGTTCTCCCAGGTGGGGGCGGACGCGTCCTCGAAGTCGGCGAGCCAGACCCTGGCGCCCGAGTTCAGGGCGTTGATGGTCATCTTGCGGTCGGTCGGACCGGTGATCTCCACCCGGCGGTCGTCGAGCGCGGCCGGGGCCGGCGCGACCTTCCAGGAGTCGTCCGCGCGGATCGCTGCCGTCTCGGGCAGGAAGTCCAGCGTGGACGTACGGGCGATCTCGGCGCGGCGCTCGGCACGGCGGGCGAGCAGTTCGTCACGGCGGGGCGTGAACTGCCGGTGCAGCTCGGCCACGAACGCGAGGGCCGCTTCGGTCAGGACCTCGTCCTGCCGGGGCAGGGGCTCGGCATCGACGATGGCCAGCGGGGACGGCGCTGGTGCGGACATGAGCTGTCACTCCTTCAGCGGGCGGTGCGGGCGGCGTCTCACGGCCGCCGGGTCGCCTGAAATGGCACGGCGTGCCAGGGCTCCGGGATACGGCCGTGGGCGCCGTCTGAGGTGCAGAGGGCTTCTGACTAGTGGATAGTAGTTTCCTCATGGTGGAAGTTCAATGGTTTGTTGATGTCGAGATTCTCTGAGTCGACAGAAGTGGGGCGAAGTCGGCGCAGCGTGCCGGTCCGTTCACTCAAGGTGCTTCAGGTCCTCCGCCGTGTCGATGTCGTACGCCTGAGCCACATCGGAACACTCGACGAGCGTGATCGCATCGCGGTGCGCCCGCAGATACGCCCGAGCGCCCTGGTCACCCACCGCTCCCGCCGCGATGTCCGGCCACCGGTCCGCACCGAAGAGCACCGGATGGCCGCGTTCCCCGTCGTACGAGGCGGCCGCCAGACTCGTCCGGGAGCGGTACGCCGATCGCACCCGCGCCACCGCGTCCGCGCCGATGCCCGGCTGGTCGACCAGGAGGACGAGCGCCGCGGCCGCCCCCGTACCGGACAGCGCCCCCAGTCCCGCCCGCAGCGACGAGCCCATGCCCTCGGTCCACCCGGGGTTGACGGTCACCGTGCAGCCGGTGAGGTCGGCACGTGCCACCACCTCCTCGGCCGCGGCCCCCAGGACCACATGGACGGGGTGGCAGCCGCCCTCCCGCAGCATGCGTACCGCGTGCTCCACCAGCGGCCGGCCGCGGTGTTCGAGCAGTGCCTTGGGCTGTCCGCCGAGCCGCCGCCCGCCGCCCGCGGCGAGCAGCAGCCCGGCGACCGCCGGTGTCTGTGTTGTTCGAGTCATGCGGACTGGATACCTCGTACGCACCCCGTTCGCGCAAGCGGGAACCGGCCAGGGAGGGCGTGACCGTCGGACGGCGACGTACACGGAACGATCCGCGCATCACCCGTACGGGACCCCTGATTTCCGTCCGCGGAGTGGCGCTCGACACCTTTCATGGCGTTAACTTGCGGGCATCTCCGGACACTTGACCACGGTCCGGGAACCGGTCGGAAATCTGGCACAAGGATGTGCGAGGGGGAGTGCTTTGTTGCGAAGCGTGGGGCAGACGCGAGTGACCAGCAGTGGTGAGGATCCGAGGGTGACGGAGCTGCGTACGGCAGTCTCCCGACTCCGCCGTGAGCTCGCGGGGCACCCCGCGGAGTTCCCGGACCGGGGGATCGCCGAGGACGAATTGGCAGCGCTGGACGAGATGGCGACCGGCGGCGCACCCGAGATTCCGCGCCTGCGCCGTTCGCTGCTGCTGATCGCGGGGGCGATCGGCTCGGTCAGCGCACTGGCCTCCGCACTCAGGGACGTACGGGTCGCCGTGGACCTCTTCGGCGAGCCGCCGCGCGGCTGACGGCGGGACGAGCGGCGGATCAGCGGCGGATCAGCCGGCGGGCCGTCGCCGCCGCCACCGCCGAGGTCCGGGAGTCGACGCCGAGCTTGGCGTAGATGTGCACCAGGTGGGACTTCACCGTCGCCTGGCTGAGAAAGAGCTTCTTGCTGATCTGCAGGTTCGACAGGCCCTCGCCGACCAGTTGGAGGACTTCCAGTTCCCGCTTGGTCAGGGCCTGTGCCGGGGTCCGCATGCGGTCCATCAGACGGTGGGCGACGGCCGGCGCGAGCGCCGACCGGCCGCCCGCGGCCGTGCGTACCGCCGCCGCCAGTTCCTCCGGCGGGGCGTCCTTCAGCAGATAGCCGGTGGCGCCCGCCTCGACCGCGGCGAGGATGTCCGCGTCCGAGTCGTACGTGGTGAGGATCAGCACTCTGGGCGCGCCCGCCTCCGCCGTGATGGCCGCGGTCGCGTGGGAGCCGTGCATGCCCGCGCCGAACTGCAGGTCCATGAGGACGACATCGAACCCACCGGTCGCGGCGAGCGCGACGGCCCGCTCGGCGGTGGCCGCCTCGGCGACCACCTGGAAGTCGGGTTCGGCGTCGAGCACGGCCCGCAGCCCCGCCCGTACCACCGGGTGGTCGTCGGCGAGCAGCAGCCTGATGGGGGTGGTCATGCGGCGTCCTGTCCTGGCCGGCCCTCGGGCAGCGGAAGCGGAAGCGGAAGGGTCAGGGCGACGGCCGTGCCCTGACCGGGCGCCGACTCGACACTGAGCGTGCCGCCCAGCGAACGGGCCCGTGAACGCATAGCGGGCAGGCCGAAGCCGCCGGTGTCGGTGTCCGCGGCGACCGGCCCTCTCCCGGGGGCGAACCCACGGCCGTCGTCGACGACGTCCAGCGACACCGAGGTGTCCATGAAGCTGAGAGTGATCTCCGCGCGCCGCGCCCCGGCGTGCCGCACCGTGTTGGCCAACGCGGACTGGGCGGTGCGCAGCAGCGCCACCTCGTACGGGGTCGGCAGCTCCACCGGGCTGCCGCTGACCGCGAACTGCACCATGAGGCCGGGGCCCGTCGTGCGGGACGAGAGCCGTTCCAGGGCGGCTGCAAGGGAGCCGTTCTCCAGATCGGGCGGCGACAGGGCACGGACGAAGCGGCGGGCCTCGGCGAGATTCTCCTGCGCGGCCTCCCGGGCCCGGCGGACGTGCCCGGTGGCGGGAGCGTCGGCGGACAGGGTGCGTTCGGCGGCGCGCAGCAGCAGCTGGATGCTGGACAGACCCTGCGCCAGGGTGTCGTGGATCTCCCGGGCCAGCCGCTCACGCTCGGCGAGCGTGCCCGCCGTGCGTTCCGCCTCGGCCAGCTCCGCCCTGGTCGACATCAGCTCCTCGATGAGTTCGCGGCGCCGTTCGCTCTCCCGGAACAGCGCTTCGTACCCCAGAACCGTCGCGACCGCGACCGCCGCGCCGAGCAGTGGACCGATGAAGGTGCCGGGATTGACGGCCTGGCCGTGCAGCACGAAGCTCGCGATGGCCGCGACAGCGGTGACCACGACGGCCGGCAGGGCCCAGCGCGTCGGCAGCAGATGCAGCTGCAGGAAGTAGAGCGGGAACGCCACCCACAGCGCGTCGGGCGACAGGACGAGCAGCACCAGCCACAGGGCGCACAACAGCGCCAGCCACACGGCGACCGCGCGGCTGTGCGGCCGTACGACGGGAGCGAGCGCGCCCGCCGCGTACCCGGCGGCCATCACACAGGTGACCACGACGACGGCGGCGGCGTGCGGGGTCCCGTCGCCGACGGCCCGTAGCGCCGCGAGAGCGAGCAGACCCACCAGCAGCGCGTGCAGACAGAGCCGCAGCGCGGCGGTGACCGGGGGGTGGGTACGGGAGTCCATGATTCCTCCAGCGTAGACGGGCGGTGCCCGCGCCCGGTCAATCGAAAGTTTGATGTCGGACCCCACCGCCGCGCGATGTTTCCGGACGCTCGGCGCCCCAGGCTGGAAGCATGTTCGTCGCATGGAGAGATCTCCGGTTCGCAAAGGGGCGGTTCGCGCTCATGGGCACGGTCGTGGTCCTGATCACGCTGCTCGTGGGCCTGCTGTCCGGTCTCACGGCCGGCCTGGCCAGGGAGAACACCTCGGCCGTCACGGGGCTGAACGCCGACCACCTCGCGTTCGCCGCCCCGCCGGACGGCCGGTCGGTGTCCTTCACCGATTCGATCGTCGAGGAGAGTGCCTGGCGCAGCTGGGCGGAGCGGCCCGGTGTGAGCCACGCGGAGCCGCTCGGCATCCGCACCCTCAACGCCGCCGCCGTCGAGGGCGGGCGCACGGCCGCCGTCTCGGCGTTCGGCGTCGAGCCCGGCGCGGGACCGGCACCCGAGGGTGCCGCGGCCGTCGGCACGGGGAAGGTGGTGCTGTCCCGAGGGGCCGCGGACGACCTGGCTGCCGGGGTCGGAGACCGGCTGCGCCTCGGCGGCACCGAAGTCACCGTCGCCGCGGTCGCGACGGACGCCTCGTACAGCCATACACCGGTGGTGTGGACCTCGCTCCACGACTGGCAGCGCTTCGGGGCCGACGGTGCCGACCGGACCCCGCACGCCACGGTGATCGCCCTGACCACCACCGGCGGCGCCGACCTCGCCGCGGGCGACAAGGCGGCGGGCACCAGCACGCTCTCCCTCGGGGACTCCCTCACCGCGATCGGCTCCTACCAGGCGGAGAACGGCTCGCTCCAGCTGATGCGCGGTTTCCTCTTCGCCATCTCGGCCCTGGTCATCGGCGCCTTCTTCACGGTCTGGACGATCCAGCGCAGCGGCGATGTCGCCGTCCTCAAGGCGCTGGGCGCCTCCACCCCGTATCTGCTGCGCGACGCGCTCGGACAGGCCGTGGTGATGCTCGCGCTCGGTACCGGAGTGGGCACCGCGCTCGCCTCCGGCATCGGCGCGGTGGTCAGCGGTGGTGCCGTGCCGTTCGTCCTCGACGCGGCGACCGTCCTCGTGCCGGCGGCCGTCATGATCGTCCTCGGCGCCGTCGGGGCGGCGCTGTCCATCCGGCGGATCACCGCCGTCGACCCGCTCACCGCACTCGGGAGTGCCCGATGACCCTCACCCTCGCCGATGTCACCCTCACCTACCCCGACGGCGACGGCCGGCTCACCGCCCTGGACCGGGTCTCGCTGGACGTGCCCGCCGGTTCGCTCACCGCGGTCGTCGGACCGTCCGGCTCCGGCAAGTCGAGCCTTCTCGCGGTGGCGGCGACCCTGGTCACGCCGGACGAGGGGCGGGTCGTCGTCGCCGGTACGGACACCGCGGCCCTCGGCCGTGCGGAAAAGGCGGCGCTGCGCCGCGAGCGCGTCGGCATCGTCTTCCAGCAGCCCAATCTGCTGCCGTCCCTCACCGCGGCCGAACAGCTCCAGGTGATGACTCATCTGTCGGGCGGGGCCGTGCGCGGCGCCCGCGGCCGGGCGCTGGAGCTGCTGGACGCGGTCGGCCTCGCGGACAAGGCCGACCGCAGGCCCCATCAGCTCTCGGGCGGGCAGCGCCAGCGGATCAACATCGCGCGGGCCCTGATGAACGAGCCGGCGGTGCTGCTCGTCGACGAACCGACCAGCGCGCTCGATCACGAGCGGGGGGCCGCCGTGCTCGAACTGCTGGTCACACTGACCCGGCAGCGGTCGACGGCGACGGTGATGGTCACGCACGACCGCGCCCATCTGGACCGGACGGACCGCGTCGTCACGATGGACGACGGGCGTCTGACGGTGCCCGCACCGGCCTGAGAACGCGTGGAGGGGCGGCCCGGCCGCCCCTCCACGCGTATCGGTCCCGGTCTCTCAGCCGGTGGTCCCGCTGCTGGCCAGCGCGTCGGACAGCTCCTTCGCGGCCTGCTGCAGAATCGGCACGATCCGCTCCGTGGCCGCCTCCGTCACCCGGCCGGCCGGCCCCGAGATCGAAATCGCGGCGGAGGTGGGGGAGTCGGGCACCGAGACCGCCAGGCAGCGCACACCGACCTCCTGCTCGTTGTCGTCCACCGCGTAACCGACCCTGCGGACCTGTTCCAGCGCTTCGAGGAAACCGTCCGGAGTGGTGATCGTCTTCTCGGTGGCGGCCGGCATGCCGGTACGGGCGAGCAGCGCCCGCACCTCCTCCGGCGGCGTGTGCGCGAGCAGCGCCTTGCCGACCCCCGTGGAGTGGGGGAGCACCCGTCGGCCCACCTCGGTGAACATGCGCATCGAGTGCTTGGACGGCACCTGCGCCACGTACACGATCTCGTCGCCGTCGAGCAGCGCCATGTTCGCGGTCTCGCCGGTCTCCTCGACCAGGCGCGCGAGATACGGGCGGGCCCAGGTGCCGAGCAGCCGCGACGCGGACTCGCCGAGCCGGATCAGACGCGGGCCGAGCGCATAGCGGCGGTTCGGCTGCTGGCGTACGTAGCCGCAGATCACCAGCGTGCGCATCAGACGGTGAATGGTCGGCAGCGGAAGCCCGCTGCTCGCGGAGAGTTCGCTGAGGCCGACCTCGCCCCCGGCGTCCGCCATCCGTTCCAGCAGGTCGAATGCACGCTCAAGGGACTGCACACCACCGCTCGGAGCGGCGGGCTTGGAGTCGGATGTGCTGGCGTGGGACGGCGGCACGTCAACGGTCCTTTCGAGGCGGAAGTGCGGGTGCCCCGCCCGGCGAGGCACCCCGCAGCCTACCGGGCGGTTCCCGATCGGCCCACTGCTCAGCGTGCGGCGTCCTGGCCGGTCAGAGCCCGTTTGTCCCGGTGTCGGCAGTCCGGGGGGCGGTTCCGCGATGCCGCACTGGTTCCATGTTACGTTCCGTTCTCCGGAATATGTCTTTTACTTTGTGGAAATCTCCAGTTGCGGGTGCGGGAGGTTCGCCGGTCGTCCCACGAGGAGAGTGGGGTCTTGACGGGGTCGAATCCCGAGTGAAGACTCCTTCAACAGTTCGTTGAATTCGTAGTGGTCGAAAGTCCGAAATGAGGAGCACGGGTGTCCGGTGCGGACGTGAATCTGGTACTGCGCTCGACGCGTGTCGTCACCCCGGACGGGACGCGCCCCGCAGCGGTCGCCGTCGCCGACGGGAGAATCGACGCCGTCCTGCCGTACGACAGCGAGATGCCGGGCGGTGCCCGGCTGGAGGATGTCGGCGACGACGTCCTGCTGCCCGGACTCGTCGACACCCACGTCCATGTGAACGACCCCGGCCGCACCGAGTGGGAAGGCTTCCACACCGCCACCCGCGCGGCGGCGGCAGGCGGCATCACCACCCTGCTCGACATGCCCCTCAACTCCCTTCCGCCGACCACCACCGTCGACCACCTGCGCACCAAGCAGCGGGTGGCGGCCCCCAAGGCGCACGTCGACATCGGATTCTGGGGCGGTGCCATCCCGTCCAACGTCAAGGACCTGAGGCCGCTGCACGAGGCAGGGGTCTTCGGTTTCAAGTGTTTCCTCTCGCCGTCCGGCGTCGATGAGTTCCCGGAGCTAAACCAGGAGCAGCTCGCCCGGTCCATGGCCGAGACAGCCGGCTTCGGCGGGCTGCTGATCGTGCACGCCGAGGACCCGCGCCATCTGGCGTCCGCCCCGCAGCGCAGCGGGCCCGCGTACGCCGACTTCCTCGCCTCCCGGCCCCGTGACGCCGAGAACACCGCGATCGAGGGACTCGTCGCACACGCCCGGCGGCTGAACGCCCGGGTCCATGTGCTGCATCTGTCCTCCAGCGACGCCCTGCCGATGATCGCCGCCGCCAAGCGCGAGGGCGTACGGGTCACCGTCGAGTCCTGCCCGCACTTCCTCACGCTCACCGCCGAGGAGGTCCCGGACGGTGCGACGGAGTTCAAGTGCTGCCCGCCGATCCGGGAGGCCGCCAACCAGGACGCGTTGTGGGAGGGGCTGGCCGACGGGACGATCGATTGCATCGTCTCCGACCACTCGCCGTGCACCACCGACCTCAAGACGCCGGACTTCGCCTCCGCCTGGGGCGGCATCTCCTCCCTCCAGCTCGGCCTTCCCGCCATCTGGACCGAGGCCCGCAGGCGCGGCCACTCGCTCGACGACGTCGTCCGCTGGATGTCGGCCGCCCCCGCGGAACTGGCCGGACTGACCCGCAAGGGTGCCATCGAGGCCGGCCGGGACGCCGACTTCGCGGTCCTCGCCCCCGACGAGACCTTCACCGTCGACCCCGCAGAGCTCTTCCACCGCAACCAGGTCACCGCCTACGCGGGCAAGACCCTGCACGGCGTCGTGAAGTCGACCTGGCTGCGCGGTGTACGGATCGCGGCCGACGGCAGCGTCGCCGAACCCACCGGGCGCCTTCTCGAAAGGGAGCACTGATCATGACGGCGACAGCCCGTTTCACCGGCGACGCGAACCCGTACGGCGGCGGCGACCCGTACGCCGACTACCGCACGGCCGACTTCCCCTTCACCGCCCTCGTCGACCTCGCCGACCGGCGGCTCGGCGCGGGGGTGATCGCCGCCAACGACGAGTTCTTCGCCGAGCGCGAGAACCTTCTGAAGCCGGAGCCCGCAGAGTTCGACCCCGAGCGCTTCGGTCACAAGGGCAAGATCATGGACGGCTGGGAGACCCGCCGCCGACGCGGTGCGGGCGCCGACCGGCCGCACCCCGCGGACGAGGACCACGACTGGGCACTGGTACGGCTCGGTGCGCCCGGAGTCGTACGCGGCATCGTCGTCGACACGGCCCACTTCCGCGGCAACTACCCGCAGGCGGTCTCCGTCGAGGCGGCCTGCGTCCCCGGCTCCCCGTCACCGGAGGACCTCCTCGCCCCCCAGGTGAAGTGGACAACGCTCATACCGCGGACGGCCGTCGGCGGACACGCCGCCAATGGCTTCGCCGTCGCGGCCGGGCAGCGCGTCACCCACCTGCGGGTCAATCAGCACCCCGACGGCGGGATAGCCCGGCTGCGGGTCTACGGCGAGGTCACCCCCGACCCCGGCTGGCTGGCCGCCCTCGGCACCTTCGATCTGGTCGCCCTGGAGAACGGCGGCATGGTCGAGGACGCCTCCGATCGGTTCTACTCACCGGCCACCAACACCATCCAGCCCGGCAGGTCCCGCAAGATGGACGACGGCTGGGAGACCCGCCGACGCCGCGACCGGGGCAACGACTGGATCCGCTACCGCCTCGTCGAGCAGGCGGAGATCCGCGCCGTCGAGATCGACACCGCGTATCTGAAGGGCAACTCGGCGGGCTGGGCGAGCCTTTCCGCCCGCGACGGGGAGAGCGGCGAGTGGACCGAGGTGCTGCCCCGGACCCGGCTCCAGCCCGACACGAACCACCGCTTCGTTCTGCCCGAGGCGGTGCGGGCCACGCACATCCGGATCGACATCTTCCCTGACGGCGGCATCTCCCGGCTGCGGCTCTTCGGCGCACCGACCGAGGAGGGGGCCGCGCGACTGGCCGCGCGCCACCGCGAGCTCGGCGGTTAGCGCCGCTCGTCCGGGTCATGCCGGGCTCGCGTGCTCGCCGATCCGGCCCGATCGGAACGAAAGACCCCAGCGCCTCTCGTCCGGATCACCGGACGAGCCGGCCGGACCGGAACGCGGACCGGCCGGCCTCGTCCTGGTGTGCCCGACATATTCATGTTCGGGGCTTGTGGGACTCTGATGGCATGATCTTCATCGTCGTCAAATTCACCGTCCACAGCGCCGACCGCGACAACTGGCTCCCGGCCGTCGAGGACTTCACCCTCGCCACCCGGAAGGAGCCAGGCAACCTGTTCTTCGAGTGGTCCTACAGCGTCGAGAACCCGGACGAGTTCGTCCTGCTGGAGGCGTTCGCCTCCCCCGAGGCCGGTCAGGCCCATGTGAAGTCGCAGCACTTCGCCGCGGCGATGGACCGGATGGCGGATCTCGTCTCCGAGACCCCGGAGATCATCAACGTCGAGGTGCCGGGTGACGGCTGGTCCCGGATGACGGAGCTCACCCCGCGCTCGCGGTGATCCGCGCGCCGGTACGTCCGCGTCGCCCGACAGGGACGCACCGACGGGACGGACACGGACGGGGCCGACCCCCGGTTCCCCGTGGCTCTCGGGCCGCCGGGATCCGGCCGGGGCCCGGGGTGTCGGCCGGAACGTCTCCGTCGCGCAGCGGATCAGGCCGCGTGGCCTCCGTCCACCGTCACCTCCGTACCCGTGATGTACGCCGCTTCGGCACTGGCCAAGTAGGCGATCAGTGAGGCCACTTCGTCCGGCGTGCCGAACCGGTCCAGCGCGGTCGCCGCGAGCTGCCCGGCGGCCATCGGACCATCGGCCGGGTTGAGGTCCGTGTCGACCGGGCCGGGCTGGACCAGGTTGACCGTGATGCCGCGCGGGCCGAGTTCACGGGCGAGCGGTTTGGTCAGGCCGGCCAGCGCCGCCTTGCTCATCGTGTAGAGGCTGGAGCCCGGACCGCCCGCGTGCCGGCTCAGGGCCGTGCCGAGGGAGATGATGCGACCGCCGCTCTCCATCAGCCCCGCCGCGGCGCGGCAGGCCAGGAAGACCGCCCGGATGTTGACCGCCAGTACCCGGTCCACATCAGCGGGGGTGAGGGTGCCGATGGGGCCGAGGACGCCGATGCCCGCGTTGTTGACCAGGACGTCCAGCCGGCCGAACGCCTCGGCGGCACGATGCACGGCAGCCGGGGCGGCATCCGGGTCCGCCGAGTCGGCCCGCAAGGCGATGCCGCGGCGGCCGTACGACTGGATCTCCTTGACGACCGCCCGTGCGTCGTCCTCGCCCCGCACGTACGTCAGCGCCACATCGGCGCCGTCCCGGGCCAGTCGCAGGGCGGTCGCGGCACCGATGCCCCGGCTGCCTCCGGTGACGAGTGCGGTCCTGGTCGTGCTGCTGTCGGTGCTGGTCATGGTGCGTTCCTTGTGCTCGGGCCGTTGTTTCGACACGGACCAGGAAAGCCCTTCGGCCGTACGCGTACCGGCGGGAAACGGACGTCAAGGCGGGGCACGCGGCGCCGTCGGCCGGACCTACGGAATCCGGTCACCCGCGCGTGGCCCTCGGCCGCTCCCGGAGGTGGGCACCGGCTGGGGGCGCCGGGTGGTGAACCCTCCTACTCCTTGAGCCTGTCGGCCGCCACCATCACCGCCGCACCCGCCACGGCGAGCACGATGTTCACGAAGGTCGCGTAGGGACCGACGAAGTCCAGCCGCCGCACCAGCGTCCAGAACCGGAACCATCCCGTCCATTCATTGATGAGTCCGGCGACCCCCTGGACGAAGACGAGGAAGCCGACCGACTCGCAGATTTTCTTCATGGCGGGAGCCTCCCGGCTCCCGCCCGCCCGCCGCGTCGGCCACCGGTCTGCCTCGCCGCGCCGAAAGTCTCGCCTTCGGCGACTTTGGTGTCCCACTGCGCCGGGATCGCAGGCACCTGTGCCTGACCTGGGTAGTTTTGTCGTATGACGCGTACGGAGTACCCCTGGCTGCTGCCCTCGGCGATGGCCGACCCAGAGCTGCCCGGTGACCAGGCCGGCCGCTCCCGACGCACCGTGCGGGACTGGATCGTCGACCTCACCGCCTTCCTCTGCGCCGCCGGCCTCGGCCTGCTCGCCGCGTCGGCCCTCGACGCCGACCGCACCACCCCGGACGGCGTCGTCTTCGTCGACTGCCTGATCGGGGCCGCCGCCTGCTGCGCCCTGTGGGTGCGACGGCGGTGGCCGGTCGGCCTCGCGGTGGGCCTGATCCTGGTCTCCACCGTCGAACCGGTCGCCGCGGGCGCCCTGCTCGTGGCCCTGTTCAGCGTGGCCGTGCACCGGCCGTTCCGCCCCGTGGCGGTCATCGGGGCGCTCGCTCTGATCACGGCCCCCGTACAGCCGTATCTGCGGCCCGACCCGGGCACCTCGTTCACCGCGGCCACGGTCGTCGGCGTACTGCTGTCGCTGCTGGTGCTCAGCTGGGGCATGGTCGTACGGTCCAGACGCCAGTTGGTCGTCACGCTGCGCGAGCGCGCCCGCCGGGCCGAGACCGAGGCGGAGCTCCGCGCCGAACAGGCACAGCGGCTGGCCCGCGAAGCCATCGCCCGGGAGATGCACGATGTGCTCGCCCACCGGCTGACCCTCCTCAGCGTTCACGCCGGTGCCCTCGAATTCCGCCCCGACGCGCCTGCGGCCCAGGTGGCGCGGGCCGCCGGGGTCATCCGGGACAGCGCGCACGAGGCGCTCCAGGACCTCCGCGAGATCATCGGAGTCCTGCGCAGCCCGGGGGAGAGCGACGACAACCGGCCGCAGCCCACCCTCGCCACCCTGGACTCCCTGATCGACGAGTCCCGGCTGGCCGGTATGAGGGTCACCCTCGACAGCCGCATCACCGACCCCGCCGCGGCCCCCGCCGCCACCGGCCGCACGGTCTACCGCATCGCCCAGGAGGGCCTGACCAACGCCCGTAAACACGCACCGGGCGCCGAGGTCGGTGTCACCGTCGCCGGCGGTCCGGGGGACGGGCTCACCGTCGAGGTGCGCAATCCGGCGCCCACCGAACCGTTCGAGCAGGTCCCCGGCTCGGGCCAGGGGCTCATCGGCCTCACGGAACGCGCCATCCTGGCCGGGGGCCGTCTCGATCACGGACCGGAACCGGGCGGCGGCTTCGGCATCCGGGCCTGGCTGCCGTGGCCGGCCTGAGCGGCGCACGGCCCGCCAGGGTCTTTCGTTCGGATCGGGCCGGATCGGCGGGGCGGGGCGCGGTGCGCCGGGGCACGCGATCCCGGCCCGATCCGAACGAAAGGAGCCGAGGCCGCCGCGGACCGGGACACGTCAGGGGCCGCGGTCTGGCTACGGTTGTCGTCATGACCACCCCGACGCCCATGGAACCCGTGGCGCAGCCCGTCCGGCTGCTCATCGTCGACGACGACCCGCTCGTACGGGCCGGGCTCGCCCTCATGCTCGGCGGCGCCGACGACATCGACATCGTGGGGGAGGGGGCCGACGGCACCGAGGCCGTGGATCTCGTCGACCGGCTCCGCCCCGATGTGGTGCTGATGGACATCCGGATGCCGGCCATGGACGGGCTGACGGCGACCGAGGCGCTGCGGGCCCGCCCCGACGCACCGGAGGTCATCGTCCTGACGACGTTCCACGCCGACGAACAGGTGCTGCGGGCCATCCGCGCCGGAGCCGCGGGATTTGTCCTGAAGGACACCCCTCCGGCCCGGATCGTCGACTCGGTGCGGAGGGTGGCGGCCGGTGATCCGGTGCTGTCGCCCGCGGTGACCCGCCGGCTGATGGCCCGCGCCGCCGGTACCGGCCCCGGGTCCGGCCGAGGCGACCGGGTGGACCGCACCGACCGGGCGAGGCAGCGGATCGCGGCCCTCGCCGAACGGGAACGCGAGGTCGCGATCGCCGTCGGGCAGGGCCGTTCCAACGCCGAGATCGCCGCCACGCTCTACCTCAGCGTGGCGACCGTGAAGACCCAGGTGTCCCGGATCCTGGCCAAATTCGATTTCAACAACCGTGTCCAGATCGCGCTGTTGGTGCACGACGCGGGCCTGCTCGACGACGACGGCGCAGACCGGGCCACATAGGCTGAAGCCGTCGATCGCCAGCGATCGAGCCGATCAGACCGGGAGGGGCGATCTCATGTCCGATGCCAGTGTCCATGTCGACTTCGATCTGCGCGGGGTCAAGGACTTCACCGCGAATCCCTATCCGTACTACGAGAAGTTGCGTGCCACGGGTCCCGTGCACACCGTCCGTACCGACGACTTCGACCGGGTCTGGCTCGTGGTGGGGTACGACGAGGGCCGCGCCGTCCTCGCCGACCAGCGGTTCGGCAAGGAGTGGCAGGGGCTGGTGGACCGGCCCGACGGGCACGATCCGATCTTCGCCAACATGCTGGAGCTCGACGCACCCCACCACACCCGGCTGCGCAAGCTCGTCACCCGGGAGTTCACCGCACGCCGGGTCGAGGCCCTGCGCCCCCGCGTCCAGCAGATCACCGATGAACTCCTCGACGCGATGGTGCCGGCCGGGCGGGCCGATCTCGTGGACGCGCTCGCCTTCCCGCTGCCGATGACCGTCATCTGCGAACTGATCGGTGTGCCGGACCTGGACCGGAACGCCTTCCGCCGGCTGTCGAACAGCATCGTGACCCCGGCCACGCCGGAGCAGGAGCGCGAGGCCGTGGCCGCCATGGGGGCCTACCTCGGCGAACTCATCGAGGACAAGCGGTGCTCGCCCGGTGACGACCTGATGAGCGCGCTGGTCAAGGCGCGTGACGAGGAAGGGGACGGACTGTCGCCCGACGAGCTCGTGGGCATGGCTTTCCTGCTGCTCGTCGCCGGGCACGAGACCACGGTCAACCTGATCTCCAACGGGGTACGGGCGTTGCTCGACCATCCGGACCAACTGGCCGTGCTCCGTGCGGACTTCGATCTGATCGACGGGGCCGTCGAAGAAATGCTGCGGTACGACGGACCGGTGGAGACCGCCACGTTCCGCTTCCCTCGCGAAGCGGTCCGGGTCGGGCGGCGGGTCATTCCGGCGGGCGAGCCGGTCCTGGTCTCCCTGGCGGGCGCCGACCGCGACGCCGGCCGCTATCCGGAAGCGGACCGCTTCGATATCCGCCGCGACGCCCAGGGGCATCTGGCCTTCGGACACGGCATCCATTTCTGCCTGGGTGCGCCGCTGGCCCGGATGGAGGGCCGGATCGCGATCCGGTCGCTGCTGGAGCGGTGCCCCGGTCTCGTACGGGACACGGACGGCGGGGAGCCGGACTGGCTCCCCGGCATGCTGATCCGTGGGGTGCGCGGGCTGCCCGTCCGCTGGTGAGGTAAAAAGCTCTGCCATGACGGGACTTGATTTGCAGATGGCACAGAAGGTGCTCGACAGTCAGCCGTTCAGCGGGCTGGTCGGGGCGAGGATCACCGCCTTCGGGGACGGTGCGGCCACCCTGGAGGTGGACATCCGTCAGGAGCTCCAGCAGCAGAACGGCTTCGTACACGGCGGGGTCCTGGCCTACGCCGCCGACAACTCGATCACCTTCGCCGCCGGAACGACCCTCGGACCGGCCGTGCTGACCGGCGGCTTCTCCATCCAGTACGTCCGGCCCGCCACCGGCCGCACACTCGTCGCCCGCGCCGCAGTCGTGCACACCGGCCGCCGCCAGGCCGTGGTCCGCTGCGAGCTGTTCGCCACGGGGGAGGAGGGGGCGCGGACGCTCTGCGCGGTGGCCCAGGGGACCGTACTGTCCGCCACACCGTCCTGAAGCGCCTGTGCCCCGCTCCCGGCCGCCGGGAGCGGGGCACAGGGGGATTCACCCCGCGGCATGAGCGCCGGACCGGGCGGCCGCCCCCTCGGCGATCTCGGCGATCGCCACGGGGCGCCGCTCCCGCCGGGACACCTCGCACGCCTCCGCGATCAGCAGCGCGTACCACGCCTCCCGGCCGTCGCACGGATTGGGCAGCTCGCCCCGCACCACCCGTACGAACGCGTCCAGTTCCGCTTCGTACGCCGGGGCGAACCGCTCCAGGAAGCCCGGCCAGGGGCGGCGCGGCGCGGCCGGGCCCCGCGGCTCCGCCGAGGTGACCGGAGTGCGATCGTCCAGGCCGACCGTGAGCTGGCCGAGCTCGCCCGCCAGCTCCATCCGCACGTCGTAACCGGCGCCGTTGCAGCGAGTGGCCGTCGCCGTGGCCAGGGTGCCGTCGTCGAGAGTCAGCAGGGCCGCCGCCGTGTCGACGTCGCCCGCGGCCCGGAACATCCCCGGTCCGGCATCCGACCCGGTGGCGTACACCTCGGTCACCTCACGGCCCGTCACCCACCGCAGCATGTCGAAGTCATGGACCAGACAGTCCCGGTACAGCCCTCCGGAGAGCGGCAGATACGCGGCGGGCGGCGGTGCGGGGTCCATGGTCATGGCCCGTACGGTGTGCAGCCTGCCCAGCGCCCCGGCCCGCACCGCGGTGCGGGCCGCCTCGTACCCGGCGTCGAATCTGCGCATGAAGCCCAGTTGGAGGACGCTGCCCGCTCGGTCGACCTCGCACAGTGCGCCCAGCGTCCCCGGCAGGTCCAGCGCGATCGGCTTCTCGCAGAACGCGGGCAGCCCCGCGCGCGCGGCCTGCCCGATCAGATCCGCGTGCGCCGAGGTGGCCGAGGCGATCACCACGCCGTCCACGCCCGCGCCGAACACTTCGGCGGCGCTGTCCGCCGCCCTCGCACCGAGGCGGTCCGCGACCTCGGCAGCCCGCGCCCCGTCGGTGTCCGTCACCACCAGGGAGTCGACCGCGGGATGGCGGGCCAGCACGCCCGCGTGGAAGGAACCGATCCGGCCGGTGCCGATGAGTCCGATGCGCATGGACCCAACGTGCCGCCCACCGACTGCGCTGTCAACCATATGTCCTGACAAGGCGAGGCTTGTTCGATGTTCATGCTGTCCGGACAACAGGACGACCGCACTATCGGAGGTTCTGACGTGAGGGATACCCTCCACGCGTGCCCAAACCCACCACCGACCCCGCCGCACTCGAACTCGGTGTGGACCGCACCAGTCCGGTTCCGCTGTACTACCAGCTGGCCCAGCAGCTGGAAGCAGCCGTCGAGCAGGGTCGGCTGGCCCCGGGCAGCCTCCTCGGCAACGAGATCGAGCTCGCGGCCCGGCTCGGGCTGTCACGCCCCACCGTCCGCCAGGCCATCCAGTCACTGGTCGACAAGGGACTGATGGTCCGCCGCCGAGGCGTCGGCACCCAGGTGGTGCACAGCCGGGTCCGGCGCCCCCTCGAACTGAGCAGCCTGTACGACGACCTGGAGGCGGCGGGCGGACACCCCACGACCCGTGTCCTGCGCAACACCGTCGAGCCCGCCGGTGCCGAAGTCGCCGACGCCCTCGGCATCACCGAGGGCACCGACGTGCACCTCGTCGAGCGACTGCGGTACGCGCACGACGAGCCGCTGGCACTCCTGCGCAACCACCTGCCTCTCGGGATCGTCGGCCTGGAGACCGAACGGCTGGAGACCACCGGCCTCTACCGGATGATGCGCGGCGCCGGTATCACCCTGCACAGCGCCCGCCAGACCGTCGGCGCCCGGCTCGCCACCGCCCAGGAGGCGGCCGCACTCGCCGAGACCGAGGGGGCCGCGCTGCTGACGATGGAACGCACCACCTTCGACGACACCGGGCGCGCGGTCGAGTTCGGTTTCCACATCTACCGGGCCTCGCGCTATTCCTTCGACTTCCAGTTGCTCGTACGGTGACGGGGGTCACCCGGGCCCGCGACGGATGCGGACCCGGGGGGAGGGATGTGGCTTCCGGGACATCGTGTGCGGCGGCGTGAAGGAGACGGCGCCCGGGGGCGGCGTCGAGTTCTCCCACGCGGGGAACAGGCAGGCGAGGAACGGGCCCGGCCCGTCCGGACCGCCATCAACCGGAACGTCGACCTCCGACCTGCCGGGCGGCGCCGTCGGCGGCTCGGGGATACTTGGCCGGCAGAGCAGGGTGTGAACCGTCCCCGGTCCCACCAGGCAGCACAGCGAGCAGCACAAGAAGGGCATGGCGTCGTGGCAAGGGTTCGGACAGGGGTACGTGCGATGGGTGCCGTGCTTGCGGCGGTGCTCGGGGTTTCCCTCGTGGGATGCAGCAGCACCGGTGGCAAGCGTGCGGAGGAGCGCGCGGCGCGAGCTGCCGCCGAGGGCCGGTCCGCGGTGAACACGCCCCGCTGGACCTTCGCCATGGTCACGCACTCGGGCGACGGCGACACGTTCTGGGACATCGTCCAGCGGGGCGCCGAGCAGGCGGCCGTGAAGGACAACATCAAGTTCCTGTACTCGCACAACGACGAGGCGCAGCAGCAGGCCCAGCTCGTCCAGGCGGCCATCGACCAGAAGGTCGACGGGCTGATCGTCACGCTCGCCAAGCCCGACGCGATGAAGGACGTCGTGGCCAAGGCCACCAAGGCCGGTATCCCGGTGATCACGGTGAACTCGGGCTCCGCGGAGTCCAAGCAGTTCGGTGCGCTCAGTCATATCGGCCAGGACGAGTCCATCGCGGGCGAGGCGGTCGGCGACGAGCTCAACGCACGGGGCCGCAAGAAGGCCCTGTGCATCCTGCACGAGCAGGGCAACGTCGGCCACGAGCAGCGCTGCGCCGGGGCGAAGAAGACCTTCGACGGGCAGATGCAGAACCTGTACGTCGAAGGCACCAACATGCCCGACGTCCAGGCGTCCATCGAGGCCAAGCTCCAGGCCGACAAGAACATCGACGCGGTCGTCACACTCGGCGCGCCGTTCGCGGACGCCGCCGTCAAGGCGAAGAAGACCGCCGGCAGCAAGGCCGAGATCGACACCTTCGACCTGAACGCCAAGGTCGCCACGGCCCTCCAGGACAAGACTCTCGGCTTCGCGGTCGACCAGCAGCCCTACCTCCAGGGGTACGAGGCCGTGGACCTGCTCTGGCTCCACCGCTACAACGGCAATGTGCTCGGCGGCGGCCGCCCGGTTCTCACCGGCCCGCAGATCATCACCTCGAAGGACGCCGCCGAACTCGCCGAGTACACGAAGCGGGGCACCCGATGAGCACGGTGACCGGTCCACCCGCCCCGGCGGCCGTGGCCGACGAGCGGCTGCTGCGCACCTCACCGCTGCGCAAGCTGCTCGGCCGCCCCGAGCTCGGCTCGGTGGTCGGCGCCGCGGCCGTCTTCATCTTCTTCTCGATCGTCGCCGACAGCTTCCTGCGCACCTCCAGCCTCGGCACGGTGCTCTACGCGGCCTCCACCATCGGGATCATGGCCGCGCCGGTGGCGCTGCTGATGATCGGCGGCGAGTTCGACCTCTCCGCCGGCGTGCTGGTCACCAGCTCCGCGCTGATCTCGTCGATGTTCAGTTACCAGATGACGGCCAACGTCTGGGTCGGCGTCTTCGTGTCGCTGCTGGTCACGCTGGCCATCGGGGCCTTCAACGGCTTCATGCTGACCCGGACCAAACTGCCGAGCTTCATCATCACGCTCGGTACGTTCCTGATGCTGACCGGCCTCAATCTGGGCTTCACCAAGCTGATCAGCGGGACCGTGTCGACCAAGACCATCGGTGACATGGAGGGCTTCGACTCGGCACGTCAGGTCTTCGCCTCACAGTGGACCATCGGCGGCGTCGAGTTCAAGGTCACCATCCTGTGGTGGGCCGTGCTCGTCGCGATCGCCACCTGGATCCTGCTGCGCACCCGCTTCGGCAACTGGATCTTCGCGGTCGGCGGCGAGGCCGACGCGGCGCGCGCGGTCGGCGTCCCGGTGATCCGTACCAAGATCGGGCTCTACCTCGGGGTCGCCTTCGCCGCCTGGGTCTCGGGGCAGCATCTGCTGTTCTCGTACGACGTGGTGCAGTCCGGCGAGGGTGTCGGCAACGAACTGATCTACATCATCGCGGCCGTCATCGGCGGCTGTCTGATCACCGGCGGCTACGGCTCCGCGATCGGCTCCGCGGTCGGTGCCTTCATCTTCGGCATGACCAGCAAGGGCATCGTGTACGCGGAGTGGAACCCGGACTGGTTCAAGTTCTTCCTCGGAGCCATGCTGCTCCTGGCCACCCTGCTCAACGCATGGGTACGCAAGCGCGCGGAGGCGACGAAATGACGGCCCCCCAAGCACCGGCCGGCCAGGAGGCGCCCCACCGGGCGCTCGTCGAGCTGGACCGCGTCAGCAAGTTCTACGGCAACATCAAGGCACTCCAGGACGTCTCGCTGGAGGTCCACGCGGGGGAGATCTCCTGCGTCCTCGGCGACAACGGAGCCGGCAAGTCCACCCTGATCAAGATCATCGCGGGGCTGCACCGCCACGATGCCGGCACCTTTCTCATCGACGGCGAGGAGACCACCCTCGTCAACCCGCGCGACGCCCTCGACCGCGGCATCGCCACGGTCTACCAGGACCTGGCCGTCGTCCCCCTGATGCCGGTCTGGCGCAACTTCTTCCTCGGCTCCGAGCCGACCACCGGCGCGGGCCCGTTCAAACGGCTCGACGTGCGGCTGATGCGCGAGACGACCCGTTCCGAGCTGCTGCGCATGGGCATCGACCTGCGCGACGTCGACCAGCCGATCGGCACGCTCTCCGGCGGCGAGCGCCAGTGCGTCGCCATCGCACGGGCCGTCTACTTCGGGGCCAAGGTCCTCGTACTGGACGAGCCCACCGCCGCCCTCGGCGTCAAGCAGTCCGGGGTCGTCCTCAAGTACGTCGCGGCCGCCCGCGACGCGGGTCTCGGCGTGGTCCTCATCACGCACAACCCGCACCACGCGTTTCTCGTCGGTGACCGTTTCGTCCTTCTCAAGCGAGGCGCCATGTCCGGCAGCCACACCAGGGCGAACATCACCTTGGACGAGCTGACCCGCCAAATGGCGGGCGGCAGTGAGCTGGAGGAGCTCGGCCACGAACTGGAACGGGCCTCGGGGCCGACCCGTCTCGGCGGTCACCGCGGCACCGACGGCCCGCGGTAGCCCGGACCGATACCCACGCTCCCCCCACAGGTCCGCCCGCCGCGGCGCCCCAGCAGTGGCAGAATCGAGCCCGACGGGCACCGTCCGCCGCCGGGAGCACCGCCTCCGGCCCCCCAGACCCCGCAGGGACGATGAGCACGTACCGCGACTTCACACACCGCGGCTCCGCCCGCGCCACCGTCCTGCGGACCGTGGGCACCCGGGAGCGACGCTCGCACCTCACGGCGCCACGGGTACCCACCGTCGGCATCGACATCGGGGGCACGAAGGTGATGGCAGGCGTCGTCGACGCCGACGGCAACATCCTGGAGCAGCTGCGCACCGAGACGCCGGACAAGTCCAAGAGCCCCAAAGTCGTCGAGGACACCATCGTCGAACTGGTCCTGGACCTCTCCGACCGGCACGATGTGCACGCCGTCGGCATCGGGGCGGCGGGCTGGGTCGACGCGGACCGCTCCAAGGTGCTCTTCGCCCCGCACCTCGCATGGCGCGACGAACCGCTGCGCGACGCCCTCGCCTCCCGCCTCGTCGTCCCCGTCATGGTCGACAACGACGCCAACACCGCCGCCTGGGCCGAGTGGCGCTTCGGAGCGGGCCGAGGCGAGGACCACCTGGTCATGATCACGCTCGGTACCGGCATCGGCGGCGCGATCCTGGAGGACGGTCAGGTCAAGCGCGGCAAGTACGGCGTCGCCGGTGAGTTCGGTCACATGCAGGTGGTTCCCGGAGGGCATCGCTGCCCGTGCGGGAACCGCGGCTGCTGGGAGCAGTACAGCTCCGGCAACGCGCTCGTCCGCGAGGCCAAGGAACTGGCCGCGGCCGACTCCCCGGTGGCCCACGGCATCATCGAGCGGGTGAAAGGGAACATTCCCGACATCACCGGGCCGCTCATCACCGAACTGGCCCGCGAGGGCGACGCGATGTGCGTCGAGCTCCTCCAGGACATCGGGCAGTGGCTCGGCGTCGGCATCGCCAACCTCGCCGCCGCGCTCGACCCCTCCTGCTTCGTCATCGGCGGCGGCGTCAGCGCCGCCGACGACCTGCTGATCGGCCCCGCCAGGGACGCCTTCAAACGCCACCTCACCGGCCGCGGCTACCGCCCCGAGGCCCGGATCGCGAAGGCACAGCTGGGGCCGGAGGCAGGTATGGTCGGCGCCGCCGACCTGGCCCGGCTGGTGGCCCGCAGATTCCGCCGTGCCAACCGTCGCCGCGTCGAGCGGTACGAGCGGTACGCCCAGATCTACGACCAGGCCGCCAGCACCATCCGGAACACGCGCAACACTCGCACCTCCTAGGGATCCCCAGAGACATGACCGCAGCCGAGCACCCCGTCCTGCCGCACCAGTCCTCGCCACCCGACGACGACAAGCGGCCGCAGGACCGGCGCCGGATGATCCGCCGCCGTCTGATCACGGCGACCATCATCGTGCTGCTCATCGGCATCCCGGCCGGCTATCTGCTGATCTCCGCCGGACAGAGCCGCCGCTCCGGCCAGAACAAGGAGGCCGAGGCCTCCGCACAGGGGCTGCGCGAGGGCTGGCCGTCCCGGTTGCAGCGCCGGATCTTCGAGCTGCCGATGCCCGGCAACTCCCTGGACGTGCAGTACTACGAGACCAACAACTGGAAGGCCAGCAGGCTGTACGTGGAGTTCCGCACCACGTCCGCCGGGCTCGACCGGTTCCTGAGCCGATTGGGCAGCGGCCGCGCCGCCCTGCAGGCCGGAGAGGTCGCCATCAGTGCCCGCGACCAGAAGATCTCGGGCTGGAGCTTCGGGCCCGGCGTCGAGTGGGCGAGCACCACGCACACCAACGAGCGCCCGCGCCCCACCCAGAACATCACCGTGAACATGACCGATCCGATGAACCCTGTCGTCTATGTCGTGTCCGCGGCGACCCCCTGAACGGTCCGGGTACTCCGGCGGCGCGCGTCCGACGAACGGTCACACCGCAGGAACCACAGCCAGGGTCCCGCGTTCGGATCAAGTCCGGCGTGATCCCGACGAGAGGCCCTGAACGCCGCCGGGCACCCCGAAGACACCAGCCACCCACTGATCCAGCCTCACGCCGAAGTCCGCGGCCGAGGCGATGGCTGAGGCAGGGAGACAACCGGCGTCATCGGGACCGGCAGCAAAATCCACGTCGGCCCAACCACCCCGGAACAGGACAACCGACAGCTCGGCCCCTGCCGGACCCGAGATGACGACCCCCAGCGAGTCTGGGTCAGGCACCAGGCCTCTCTCGCTCTCCAGCGGCTGAGGCCATGACGCCTCCGCGTCCCGCCAGGTCACCCGGCCCACTTCGAGGCCGGCCGATCGCCAGGCCACCGCCCGCTCGACGAGAACGGCAGCCGCCTCGTCGAGATCAACGACTCTGTCCATCGGGGGATCATCCCGCATGGACGAATTCCCGCGTCCGGTCGTCCGGGGACCGGACCGCCGGGCGTGGCCGATGCGTGCTCCTGCTTCTTCCGAACGTGCCCCTCGGCACGGCGAGCGTGAACGTGGCCGCGGCGGCGCGTGCGCGGCAGATACCGCGGGGCCGCCACGGCCGGCGAGGAGCCCGGCCCCGCGCTACTCGCTCAGTCCCACGACGCCCCAGCCCCGTCGGGTGGCCTCGGTCAGAACGCGCCCCCAGTCCTCCAGCAGGTCGGTGAACCCGTCGAAGTGCCCGATCCACCCACTGGCTACGGCTGCGTTCTCGGCGAAGACCCCGCGCAGCTCGCCGAGGCGGGGTCGTAGAGAGCCCGTCGTACGTCGGACGCGCGGTCGCGGCGCTGGCCCGCGACGTCGACGTCGCGCCCCGGAACGGCCAGTCGCTGTCCAGCGGGCAACTCGCACAGGAATACGGCTTCACCGACCTCGACGGCTCACGCCCGGACTGCCAGCGTTACCTGGTCGAGGTCGACAACGACCCATCTTGCTTGCTCAGGCCCTTCGATTCGTCGGCCTGGCTTCAACCCAATCCGGCACACGCACCGATGCCAGGAACTTCTCATTGAACGCCAGCATCCACGCCAGCGCGATCAGGCAGACGACCGGGATCACGATCAGCAGCACGTGGAACGTGATCGGGTGTGAGCGGCTGAACGCGTCGCCGTTGATCCCGAACAGCGTCACAGGACCGGCGACGACGAGGGGCACCACCACCCAGAAGAACAGGTAGGTCCGGATCACCTCGCTCATGCGCAGCTCGGCCTCGCCCATCAAGAAGATGCATCGATGACGAGCGACGACGACCGAGCTCAAGGAATCCGAAGCGGCTGGCCCGCAACAGCCCGCGGCCGTGGATCAGCAGCTGGTCGACGAGCTGGTGAGCCGGGCCGAGAGTGAGGGCCTCCAGCTGACCGGCGAGGGCGGGCTGTTGCACCAGCTGACCAAGCCTCTCCGGGTATTCGGCGGTTCTAAGCGCGCTGAGCCCACTTCGGTGTCCAGAACCCGCTGTCGGGGCGGCCGGGGTATCTAGAGGTGAGGTGGCTACGCAACGCAGTGAGGGCAGGGTGCGGGTTGTCGGTGCGCCAGATCAGTGAGTGCGGGTAGACCGGGGTCGGGTCGTGCAGGGGGATGCGCCGCAGGTCGTGGCCGACAGGCCAGACCAGTGGGGTCTGCTCGCTGACGAAGGTCGCCAGTGTCGAGGAGTCCGCGATCGTGTCGAGGAGGGGCTCGATACCGAAATTCGGGCCGGTCGATTCGATGGTGAGACCGAACGTGGCCGCGAGTTCGTCATAGTAGGCGGCCCACTCGGTGCCAGGCATGTTGCCGGGCATCCAGATCCGGCGCCCGGCGAGCTGGGCGGGAGCGATCGCACGGGCGGCGGCGAACTCGTGTGCCGGTCCGGTGAACAGGAGCAGTGGCTCGTCGAAGACCGGAGTGGCCTCTATATCGTCGGGGAGTTGCCGGCCCGGCATGGTCACGGCGCGGAAGGTCGCGTCGATCGTCCCGGACCGGACGGCGGCGATGGCCGTGTCGGAATCGAACAGGGTCACGACATCAAGATCGGTCTCGGGATACGCACGGTGGAAGTCGCGCAGCAGACCCGCCACCGAGAGCCTGCGGCCGATCACGTCGACGCGCAACGCCCGGCGTCCTGGCCGCACGGAAGCGGCTGCGCGTTCCTCGGCTTGGAGGAGAGCCCGGGCGTAAGGCAGGAACGCCTGCCCGTCGATGGTGAGCCGGGCTCCACGGGCCGTACGGCTGAACAACTGCACACCGAGGTTCTTCTCCAGCACGGCGATGCGCTTGGAGACGGCCTGTGGAGTGATCGACAAGTTGGTGGCGGCTTCTTGGAACTGTCCCGCGTCCACGGCGGTGACGAAGGTGTGCACGGCAGTGAGGTCCACGCTGACCATCCTAGGTGAACAACCAATTGTTGAGTGCGATCGGCGAAATGGTTGTTTGATCCAGTACTCCATGCTCGCTTTGATGTCTCTGGTCAACATGCGGTTTGGCAAGCAGCGCGGCAGGGGGAGTGCTGCCCGGCAGCCGGGTGGCTGCTGGGCCTGCATTTCAGAGGATCGGACTGATCGCGTTCACGGGCGGTACGACCCATTGGCCGCCCCGTCGGCGTGACCGCATCGCGACGGGTCGAGACGTCCAGCCATCTGCCGATGCCGGTGCGGTGGGCCACCGACAAGGCCACCATCGCGTCTCTCGCCGGGATGGGGCTTCCTACTCACCCCGGAGGCGACCCACACGTGCCGGATTCCTTCGTTCACCTGCACAATCACACTGAATACTCGATGCTGGACGGCGCACAGAAGCTGAAGCCGATGTTCGGCGAGGTGGCCCGTCAGGGGATGCCTGCGATCGCGATGAGCGACCACGGCAATGTGTTCGGCGCCTATGAGTTCGCGCAGGTCGCGAAGAGCTTCGAGGGGATCAGGCCGATCATCGGCATCGAGGCGTACGTGGCGCCTTCCTCTCGGTTCGTCCGGAAGCAGGAGTTCTGGGGGCCGGGAGGCCGTCGCGCCACGAGCGCTGACGGTGAGGGGGCGAAGGATGTTTCCGGTGGCGGCCGTTTCACTCACATGACCATGTGGGCGCGGAACGTCGAGGGCCTGCGGAACCTCTTCCGGCTCAGCACGCAGGCCAGTTATGAGGGGCAGTTCCCGGCCGGAAAGCCGCGTATGGACCGGGAGTTGATCGCTGAACGACCAAACGGAATCATCGCCACCACAGGCTGCCCGTCCGGCGAGATTCAGACCCGTCTGCGGCTGAACCAGTACGACGAGGCGAAGGCCGCTGCTGCGGCCTACCAGGAGATCTTCGGCCGCGAGAACTACTTCCTGGAGCTGATGGACCACGGCCTGGACATCGAGCGTGAGGTCCGCGAGGGCCTGCTGCGCCTGGCCAAGGAACTGAGAATTCCGCTCCTGGCCACCAACGACGCGCACTACGTCACCGAGGACCGGGCCGACGCTCACGACAGCCTGCTGTGCATCGGTGTCGGCAAGAACAAGGACGACCCGGGCCGCTTCCGTTTCAACGGCTCCGGCTACTACCTCAGGACAGCCGCTGAGATGCGCAGCCTGTTTTCGGAGCTCCCGGAAGCCTGCGACAACACCCTGCTGATCGCCGAGCGCATCGAGTCCTACGACGAGGTCTTCGACCACGTCGACGAGATGCCGCGGTTCCCGGACGTGCCCGAGGGCGAGACCCAGGAGTCGTGGCTGCGCAAGGAAGTTCTCAAGGGTCTGGCCATGCGCTACGGGGCACCGGTTCCCCCACACATCCTGGATCGCTTCGAGACCGAGATGTCGGTCATTGGCCCCATGGGCTTCAGCTCCTACTTCCTCGTCGTGGCGGACATCTGCCACCACGCCCGGGCGAACAAGATTCCGCTCGGTCCCGGCCGAGGCTCGGCCACCGGCTCCGTCGTCGCCTATGCCACCCGCATCACCGAGCTGTGCCCCCTGGAACACGGCCTGCTGTTCGAGCGCTTTCTGAACCCCGAGCGCATCAACCCGCCGGATGTGGACCTCGACTTCGACGACCGTCAGCGCGACCGGATGGTCCGCTACGTCACCGAGAAGTACGGCGAGGAGTACACCGCCATGGTGAACACGTTCGGCAAGATCAAGGCCAAGAACGCGATCAAGGACTCCTCGCGCATCCTCGGCTACCCCTACGCCCACGGCGAGCGGATCACCAAGGCGCTCCCGCCGGACCAGAACGGCAAGTCCGCCCCGCTGGCTGCCCTCTTCGACTCCTCCCACGAGCGGTATGGCGAGGCAGGCGAGATCCGGCAGATGTATGACACCGAGCAGGATGTGAAGCGGGTCATCGACACCGCCCGCGGGGTGGAGGGTCTCACCCGCGGCACCGGTGTGCACGCCGCGGCGGTGATCCTTTCCAAGACGAAGCTCACCGACCGTATCCCGCTGCACATGCGCGCCGCGGACGGCGTGAAGATCACCGGCTTCGACTACCCGTCCTGCGAAGCCATGGGTCTGATCAAGATGGACTTCCTCGGGCTTCGGAACCTGGGAGTCATCGACCAGGCCATCGAGAACATCCGCGATAACCGGGGCATCGGCCTGGCCACCGTGGATCCCCTGGACGGCGACCCGTCCACCGTCGTGATCCCTCTGGACGACGCCAGGACATACCGGCTGCTGGCCGAGGGCAACACATTCGGTGTCTTCCAGCTCGACGGCGGCGGCATGCGCGTACTGCTGAAGCAGATGGAACCCACCCGGTTCGAGGACATCGCTGCGGTCAACGCCCTCTACCGGCCCGGCCCCATGGCAGCCAACGCGCACACCAACTACGCACACCGCAAGACCGGCCGCCAGGAAATCACCCCGATCCATCCCGAGCTACGCGACGCACTGGAGCCGATCCTCGGCAACACCTTCCACCTGCTCGTCTACCAGGAGCAGATCATGGCCATCGCCCGGGAGCTGGCCGGGTACACCCTCGGCGGCGCCGACCTGCTGCGCCGTGCGATGGGCAAGAAGAAACCGGAGGTGCTGGCCGCGGAGTGGGACAAGTTCCACGACGGCATGCGGGGCAACGGGTACAACGAGGAAGCCATCAAGGCTCTGTGGGACGTCATGCTCCCGTTCTCGGGCTACGCCTTCAACAAGTCCCACACCGCCGGCTACGGCCTCGTCTCGTACTGGACCGCCTACCTCAAGGCCAACTATCCGGCCGAGTACATGGCCGCCCTGCTCACCTCGGTCGGCGACGACAAGGACAAGGCCGCGATCTACCTCGCCGACGCCCGCAAGAACGGCGTCCGCGTCCTCCAGCCCGACGTGAACGAGTCCGTCGCCGAGTTCACCGCCGTCGGCGACGACGTACGGTTCGGGCTGCGGTCCGTACGCAACGTCGGCGACAACGTCATCGAGGCCATCGTCGATGCCCGCCGCCGGAAAGGGAAATTCACTTCCTTCTCCGACTTCCTCGACAAGGCCGACCTGCCCGCACTGAACAAACGAGCTGTGGAGTCCCTGATCAAGGCCGGCACCTTCGACTCCCTGGGGCATTCCAGCAAGGGCCTCACTGCCATTCACGAGGACGCTGTCGACGCGATCATCCCCGTGAAGAAAGCGGCAAGCTTCGGACAAGATGATCTCTTCGCCGATCTGAGCGACGAAGGAAGCGGCGAACCGGCCTTCGGGCTCGACTTCCCCATCGACGACTCGGAGTGGCCCCGCAGGCAACTCCTGGCGACCGAACGCGAAATGCTCGGTCTCTACGTCTCAGCCCATCCGCTGGACGGTGCCGAGCACGTCCTCTCCGGCGCACGGGACTGCTCCATCGCCGAACTGCTCGCGTCCGGCCGCACCACCGGGGACGTGCAGCTCTCCGGCCTGATCACCGGCATCCAGCTCAAGATGACCAAACAGGGCAACGCCTGGGCCATTGTGAACCTCGCTGACCGGGATGCCGCCGTCGAGGTCCTCTTCTTCCCCGCCGCCTACCAACTCGTGCAGCACGCACTGGCCGAGGACAACGTCATCTCCGTCAAGGGCAAGATCGAAGACCGGGACGGAACCGTGAACATCTTCGGCAGAGAACTCGCGGTACTGGACGTGTCCTCCGCCGAACACGGTGGGAAACCCCCCCGTGCGGCTTGTGCTCCCCGCCCACCGGATCACCGAACAGACCGTCGGAGAACTCAAGCGCATCCTTGCGGACCACCCGGGCGACAGCCCAGTCCACCTCAGCGTCCGCAGCGCACGCAAGACGACCGTCTACGCCCTGCAAGCCAAGGTGGACGCCACCACCGTCGCCTCTGACGTGAAAGGCACGTTCGGAGCTGACGCGTGGGCGGGCCTGGCCGGCCTGGCATGAGGATCCCGGCCGCCATCCGGCCAGGCCATGCGGAACGGTTGGGACGCCAGCGTCACGACGGCGGGATCGAAGTCCAGAGCCACTACCGCGCCGCGCTCCACCCACGATTCATGGCGCCAGGGCCTTGAACGCCGGGCGCAGTAGGGCGGCGATGCGGTCGGCTGGGGCATCACGAAGAGCGGCCAGGTGGAGGAACTGGTGGCCGATGGTGACGCCCAGCAAGGTAGTGACGAACAGTGCGGCGCGCAGCTCGGGGTCCTCGGCTGCGGGCAAGGCGGCGCTGACGCTGTCGATCTGCCGATCGAGGGTGACGCGGACGTGATCGGCTGCTGCCGGGTCGGTGAGCATGGAGCGCATCATCGCCAGCGTGCCCTCGGGAAGGCCGCCGAGCTTGAGGTCGAGCGTGGCCAGCAGCTGATCGACGAGTGCGTCGGTGTCAGTGGTTGCCGGCAGCACGGGAAGCGCCTGCACGGCTTGGGTGAAAAGTTCGCGCTTCGAGCCGAAGTACTGCATGACCAGAGCCGGGTCGACGCTCGCCGCAGTCGCCACGGCGCGGATGGTGGTGCGATCGAATCCCTTCTCTGCGAACAGTTCCCGGGCGCTGTCGAGGATGCGCGCCTCGGTCGCTCGACGGCGGTCGGCGCGGGACTGGCGAGGAGTGGACACCCATTCACTCTACAGCCGTTGACCGAACTTCCGGCCGACCCTACGGTAAGTGGGTCAACAAGTGTTGAGCGGATGGAGGCCCCTGTGTCGCATGTGGATACACCTGCTGTTCGCACCCCTCGCGAGGTGCTGAACCGCTACTACCAGGCCATGCTCGACAAGTCACCAGACGATCTCGCCGACCTCTATGCCACGGACGCGGTGCACGAGTTCCCGTTCACCTCTCCCGGCTTCCCTCCGCGCTACGAGGGAAGCGAGGCAGTGCGCGCGGGATACCGGGCGGCCTGGGGCACAAGCCCCGTCCAGGTGCAGGAGGTCAGGAAGATCGCGGCCTACGAGACCGCCGATCCGGAAGTGATCATCGCCGAGCACGTCGTGGTAGGAACGCTGCCGACCAGACGCACCAACTTCACCGTTCCCGGTCTTTTGATACTCCGCATCCACAGCGGACTGATCACGCGGGCCCGCGACTACATGGACAGCTCGGGAGTCGTCGGCGCCAGAGGATGAAAGCCGGACTGACAGGGGAGGACCAGCTCACTGAGGCCCAAGGTGAATCGGACCAGATTCCTTGAGACGGGCCCATGTCCTTGGAGACGGCACATCAACGGTCATGAGTACACGCCGGCGAGCACGTATTTGGACTCTCGCCGTTCGCGCTGCCTCGTCGGCTGATGACTGTTCTCGGCCCGGTTGTTCAGGCCCTTGTGCGAGCGGTGCTCGACCGAAGGCATGACCTCGCGGTGGGCCGCGCCGTAGGAGCGGAGCTTGTTCGTGACGATCACCTGTGGCACCGTGCGGGTCGTCTTCAGCAGGCGGTGGAAGAAGCGCTGGGCCGCGGTCTTGTCCCGGCGGGACTGGACGAGGATGTCCAGGAAGTTGCCGTTCTGGTCGACGGCTCGCCACAGGTACTTCTGCTCGCCGTTGATCTTGATGAAGACCTCGTCCAGGTGCCACGTCCGGCCTCGCACGCCGGCGGGGCCGGCCGTTGGCGTAGGCCTGCCCGAACTTCGCACACCGGCGCCGGACGGTCTCGTGGGAGACGACACTGCGCCCGCGCACTGAATGGCCCTGTGGGGATGGACGGGAATGCTGCTGCCGGATCGAGGGCGCTCGTGCTCAGAGTGGAGATGCGGCGGCAGCCGGCCGGGGCACACTGTGCGCTCGGCCACCCAGCGGTGGCGTCCCGGCCTCGGTTCCGATCGGTTCTCGAGAGTCAGAGGTCGACCTCTTGACCTGTAGGGTCCCAGCCGCTAGCTTGCGGTAGCCGTCGACCCATGACCACCGATAAGGAGGCGACCAGCGGATGTACACCAGCTCTGATCTCGCTCGCCTCGCCCGGTGCACGGTCTGGGTTCCGGGTCGGATCGCGCACGGCTGCTGAGCACGCCGTTCTGATGTGCCCGTCCGTGGCACATTCCGGGTTTCCCCTCACCACCTTCCAGGACGTCGCTGTTGCGTGCCGTTTTGCGCCCGCTTCTCTCGCGTGGCGCGTCCGAACACAGAAAGCTGCCTGAAATTGGCGAACATGATGAATCGGCCGATCACGCACCGGAACGAAGGGCCGTCATGGTAGCGGCGCGGATCACGATCAACGGGAAAGAAGCACCGATTTCACCGGCTGCGCCCCACACCACAGCGCTGGATTTTCTGCGCGAGCGTGGCCTCACCGGCACCAAGGAGGGCTGCGCCGAGGGTGAATGCGGCGCCTGTTCGGTCCTGGTGGCCCGTCCCGGAGTGAACAAGCCCACCGACTGGGTGGCGGTCAACGCCTGCCTGGTCCCGGTCGCGGCGCTCGACGGTCAGGAGATCATTACCTCCGAAGGTCTCGCCCCTGTCGGCGAACCCGGCACGCCGCCCACCTTGCACCCGGTGCAGGAGGAGATGGCGGTCCGTGGCGGCTCCCAATGCGGTTACTGCACACCGGGATTCATCTGCAGCATGGCCGCCGAGTACTACCGGCCGAACCGCTGCGCGCATGCGGACTCGGCCGACAGCAGCGACGCCGAGCACGGTCCGAACGGTTTCGATCTGCACGCGCTGAGCGGAAACCTGTGCCGCTGCACCGGTTATCGCCCGATTCGCGATGCCGCGTTCGCTGTCGGTACGCCCGCCGATGAGGACCCGCTGGCGCAGCGCCGAGAGCAGTCCCCGCCTGCACCGGTCGCCACCGAATACATCCAGGACGACAGCGCGTTCCTGCGGAAGAGCACCCTGGCCGAGACGCTGCAGTTGCTGCGCGAGCGGCCCGACGCGGTGGTGGTCGCCGGCTCCACCGACTGGGGCGTTGAGGTGAACATCCGTTCCCGCCGGGCGGATTGTGTGGTCGCCATCGACCGGCTGTCCGAATTGCGGGAGCTGCGAGTCGAATCCGACTACATCGAGATCGGGGCGGCGCTGACGCTCACCGAGATCGAACGCCGCCTCGACGGCGGCGTCCCGCTGCTGGCAGAGCTGTTCCCGCAGTTCGCATCCCGGCTCATCCGCAACAGCGCGACCTTCGGCGGCAACCTGGGTACCGGCTCCCCCATCGGTGACAGCCCGCCGGTGCTGCTCGCGCTGGAGGCGTCGGTGGTGCTCGCCGACGCCGACGGTGAGCGCGAGGTCCCGCTGGCGGACTACTTCACCGGCTACCGGCAGAGCGTGCGCCGTCCCGGCGAGCTGATCCGTGCGGTGCGCATCCCGCTGCCGCTGTCGCCGGCCATGGCCTTTCACAAGATCGCCAAGCGGCGCTTCGACGACATCTCCAGCGTGGCGGTCGCTTTTGCGCTCGACATCGAGGACGGGATCGTCCGCAAGGCGCGCATCGGCCTGGGCGGCGTGGCTGCCACCCCGATCCGCGCCCTCGCCACCGAGGCGGCGCTGGAGGGCAAGCCGTGGGCGACGGAGACTGTCGAGGCCGCGGCCCAGGTGCTGCAGGCCCAGGGCACGCCGATGAACGATCACCGTGCCAGTGCCGGCTACCGTTCCGCGATGCTCGGCCAGAGCCTGCTGAAGCTTTACGCGCAAACCACCGAGGCGGTGTCGTCATGAGCCATTTGTCCGAGCGCCCCGAAATGCCTGTCGTCGGCGTTCCAATGCCGCACGAGAGCGCCGATCTGCACGTCACCGGCGCCGCGCTCTACACCGACGATCTGGTCTGTCGCACCAAGGACGTGCTGCACGCCTACCCGGTCCAGGTCATGAAGGCCCACGGCAGGATCACCGTGCTGCGCATCGAGCCCGCGCTCGCCGTGCCCGGTGTGGTCCGCGTGCTGACCGGTGCCGACGTGCCCGGCGTCAACGATGCCGGAATGAAGCACGACGAACCGCTGTTCCCCGACGAGGTCATGTTCTACGGCCACGCGGTCGCCTGGGTGCTCGGCGAGACCCTGGAGGCGGCCCGGCTCGGTGCGGCGGCCGTGGAGGTGGTGCTCGACGAACAGCCCTCCCTGGTCACGCTGCAGGACGCGATCGCGGCCAACAGCTATCACGGCGCTCAGCCCGTGATGCTGGCCGGTGACCTCGACGCCGGCTTCGCCGACTCCGCGCACGTGTTCACCGGCGAGTTCCAGTTCTCCGGTCAGGAGCACTTCTATCTCGAGACGCACGCGGCGTTGGCCCAGGTCGACGAGGACGGGCAGGTGTTCATCCAGAGCAGCACCCAGCACCCCTCGGAGACCCAGGAGATCGTCGCGCACGTGCTCGGCCTCGCCAGCCACGAGGTGACTGTGCAGTGTCTGCGGATGGGCGGCGCCTTCGGCGGCAAGGAGATGCAGCCGCACGGGTTCGCGGCCGTTGCCGCGCTCGGCGCCAAGCTGACCGGTCGGCCGGTCCGGTTCCGGCTCAATCGGACTCAGGATCTGACCATGTCCGGCAAGCGCCACGGGTTCCACGCCGAGTGGAAGATCGGCTTCGACGCGGACGGCCGCATCCAGGCCCTGGATGCCACCTTGACCGCGGACGGCGGATGGAGCCTGGACCTCTCCGAGCCGGTGCTGGCTCGTGCGCTGTGCCACATCGACAACACCTACTGGATTCCCAACGCACGCGTCGCCGGTCGCATCGCCAAGACCAACACGGTCTCCAACACCGCCTTCCGCGGCTTCGGCGGACCGCAGGGCATGCTGGTGATCGAGGACATCCTGGGCCGCTGCGCGCCGCTGCTCGGCCTGGATCCCACGGAGTTGCGGGAGCGCAACTTCTACCGGCCGGGCCAGGGCCAGACGACGCCGTACGGACAGCCGGTCACGCAGCCCGAACGGATCTCCACCGTTTGGCAGCAGGTTCAGGAGGACGCCGGCATCGCCGATCGCAAGCGCGAGATCGCCGCCTTCAATGCCGCGCACCCGAACACCAAGCGGGCCCTTGCGATCACCGGCATCAAGTTCGGCATCTCGTTCAACCTCACCGCCTTCAACCAGGGCGGCGCGCTGGTGCTGATCTACAAGGACGGCTCGGTCCTGATCAACCACGGCGGCACCGAGATGGGCCAGGGCCTGCACACCAAGATGATGCAGGTGGCCGCGACCACGCTGGGTATCCCGCTGCACAAGGTCCGGCTGTCCCCGACGCGCACCGACAAGGTGCCCAATACCTCTGCCACCGCGGCCAGTTCAGGGGCGGACCTCAACGGTGGGGCGGTGAAGAACGCCTGCGAGCAGTTGCGCGAGCGGCTGCTGCAGGTGGCCGCCTCCCAGCTGGGTGCGAACGCCTCGGACCTCCGCATCGTCGAGGGCGTCGCGCGCGCCCTGGGCAGCGACAAGGAGCTGGCCTGGGACGACCTGGTGCACACCGCGTACTTTCAGCGGGTCCAGTTGTCGGCGTCCGGTTTCTACCGGACCGAGGGGCTGCACTGGGACGCGAAGACGTTCCGGGGCTCGCCGTTCAAGTACTTCGCCCATGGAGCCGCCGCGACCGAGGTGGAGGTCGACGGCTTCACCGGCGCCTACCGCATCCGACGGGTGGACATCGTCCACGATGTCGGCGACAGCCTCTCCCCGATGATCGACATCGGTCAGGTCGAGGGCGGCTTCGTGCAGGGCGCGGGCTGGCTGACGCTCGAGGACCTGCGCTGGGACACCGGTGACGGGCCGAACCGGGGCCGGCTGCAGACGCAGGCCGCGAGCACGTACAAGCTGCCGAGCTTTTCGGAGATGCCCGAGGAGTTCAACGTCATGCTTCTGGAGAACGCCACCGAGGAGGGCGCGGTCTTCGGGTCCAAGGCGGTGGGTGAGCCCCCGCTGATGCTGGCGTTCTCGGTGCGAGAAGCGTTGCGTCAGGCCGCCGCCGCGTTCGGGCCGAGCGGGGTCAGCCTCGATTTGGCCTCGCCCGCAACGCCGGAGGCGGTGTACTGGGCGATTCAGGCGGTTCGCCAGGGCGACGCCTCCCGGAACGCTCACGACACCAACGGGTTTGCCGCCGACGGCCACACCGGCCACGGGCACGCAGCCAACGGCAGGATCCGAACCGACGCAAAAGCGTTCAACGGTGCCTGACATGACGTGGATCGCCGCGGTCGCACGGTTGCGGGCACGCCGGGAGTCTGGCGTGCTGGTGACCGTCGCGACCGTGCGCGGCCATGCCCCGCGCGACGCCGGTGCGAAACTCGTCGTGGGGCAGACCCAGACGTGGGGCTCGATCGGTGGCGGCAATGTCGAGGCCGTCGCGATCGATCGGGCCCGGGAGATGATCGCCGCGCCCAAGCCGGAGCCGCAGCTGATTGATTTCGCCCTGAACGACAAGGTGACCAACCAGCACGGCGTGCAGTGCTGCGGTGGTGCGGTCTCGGTGCTGCTCGAACCGCTGCCGGTGGTACGGGCGGTGGCGATCTTCGGCGTCGGGCACGTCGGGCTGGAACTGGCGCGCATCCTGGCACGTCAGGACCTCGACCTCCATCTGATCGACACGCGCTCCGACACCCTCACCGAGGAGCGGCTCGACGTGCTGGCAGACGCGGTGGCGCAGGTGCACGTGCATCACACGCCGCTGCTGCCCGAGGAGGTGCTGGAGGAGTTGCCGCGCGGCACCCACATCCTGATCATGACCCATGATCACGCCGAGGACGCCGCTCTGTGCGACGCCGCCTTGCGCACAACCCATCTCGGCTCCATCGGGCTGATCGGGTCGGCGGCCAAGTGGGTGCGGTTCCGCAAACGCCTCGCCACCGAGGGCGGTCACGTCGAGGCCACCATCGATCGGATCAAGACTCCGATCGGGCTGGCCGACATCACCGGCAAGGAACCCGCGACAATCGCCCTGAGCGTCGCTGCCGATTTGCTGCGCACCTTCGAAACCGAGAAGAACTGACTCTCCAACCGGATCGACAGGGTGCCCCGCGCTCGTGCGAACGAACATATGCGGGGCACCCTTTCCGCGCGACTGCCAATCTCCTGGAAACGTAGAGGCGTCCTCCCCATGGGCATGACCACAACGCACCCGACGAGCCCCGGTGGCTCGCCGGGTGGCTGCCGTACCGCTCCGCTCCAGCGCCGTAGAACGGGATGGACATGAAACATGAGCGGATATTCGCTCCTCTGGCGTCGGCTACCCCGATGGCACGGCAAGCTCGACGCCGCGGCGGAGGACTGGGACCGCATCTGGCCGTTCTGGCACACACGATCGTCGGCGCCGGAGACACGTACGCCTGGGATCCGGGAACCTCGCGGGAGGCGGCGCGGGAGCTGTGGATGGGGCCCGGCGCGCGGGTGTTCGTCGTGGAGGACGAGACCGGGACGGTTATCGCCTCGGCGTATCTGCGGCCCGACTACGGCGGTCCCGCCGACGCGGTTGCCAACGCGGGATTCATGGTCGCCCCCAGTCATACGGGCCGGGGTGTGGGGCGGCAACTGGCCGAACACGCCCTGCGGGAGGCCCGAGCCGAAGGCTACATTGGCATGGTCTTCAACTCGGTGGTGGAGACGAACCCGGCGATGCGGCTTTGGCTGTCGCTCGGGTTCGAGATTCTGGGGACGGTGCCTGCGGCGTTCCGCCATCCGCTGCATGGACCCGTGGGACTGCACATCCTGTATCGGACGCTCTGAGTCGGGTCGGGGTCCGGCGCGGTGGCCGATACTCCGTTTCTCGTCCCCGCCGCTTCACACCGCGCACGCAGTTCTCCGGCACAGGGCTTTTCGACATCGTTCACCGACTGGCATGCGCCGTCGCCCTGCACACGTTCCCGGTGACGCGGTAGGCGTCGAGCCGGGTGATCCACCGGTAGGTGTCACGCGTGGCCCGGCGTCCGACCCGTTTTAGAACGTGCGGCGGGGAGTCGGCGATCCACTCCCGACCGCCGGCGGCGAAGTCGCGATCGCGCTCTGCAGTGCGCCGGTCAGCTGGGCCGGGTCGGCGACGTCGGTGGCAAAGCCCTCCGCGGTGATGCCGGTTTCGGCGAGCTCAGCGACCAGGGAGTCGAGCTTGTCCTTGGTGCGGGAAAGCAGGGCGACGTCGTAGCCGTGGCCGCCGAAGACCTTGGCGATGGACAGACCGAGGCCGGGGCCGGCTCCGACGATGGCGATGGTGGGCATGGCGCAGCTCCTTGAGGTGGGGGTGAAGCCCCGGCCGCAGGGCCGGGTGAAGAGCAGGGGCGCGCGGCCGGCAGTCAGTCCTGGTCGGCCGACGGGGTGGCGCCGGGCGGGACCCAGTCCGTGGGGCACGGCGCGTCGAGCGCGCCGAGGATGCGATGGGAGACGGCACTGAGCTGCCGCTGCTGCGCCTTGGTCAGCGGGTCGAAGACCAGGCGGCGCACCGCGTCGACATGGCTGGGGGCTGCGGTGAGGGCCAGGAGGTTGAGCGCGGGCGCACCGCGCGGCCGGCTTCGCTCCCATCGACCGACGCCCGGTGAATCCCTTGACCAATGCGGAACGACGCCGTCTATGCAAGCCGCTTGTCTACGCGCATCATGGGGTTGCTTCGCTCGCACATGGGCGTCCCCGTTTCCCATGCGCACACTTGTCATGCACTCGTCATACACTCGTCATTTCCGGAGGGCGAAACGATGGCTTGCGGATCAACCAGCCTCTGGGCCGGTGAAACCAGCTGGTTCTGCTGCGGCAATGCCTGGGGCCCATGCTCCAGTGCCGGCGGCGGCGCCTGCGGCAACTGTCAGTCCAGCGCGCACCACGGTGCGTGGCCGAACGCCTCGCAGGCGTGCTGGAACATCACCCGGCCCGACCTCTGTGGCGAGAACATCCCCAGACGCGGCTGCGGTGCGGTGATGAACGTCAAGCACCAGTGCTCGGGCGCGACGGTCTGCATCACGATCACCGACTGCGGACCGCGCACCAAGGACTGGTGCGGCGAGGCGACCTGCTGCAACGGAACCTGTCGCACCAACCGCGTCCTCGACCTGACCCCGGCTGCCTTCTCGGCAATCGGCAACCTGAGCTCGGGCAAACTCCCGGTCTACATCTACGAGTGAGGAGGAGCGACATGGCCGTACGACACGATCGGTCCGACGGGATGCGCCGTCGGCGTTTCCTCACCAATGCCGCCCTCGGCGGTGCGACCATCATCGGCGCGACCGCGCTCGGAGGCCTCGACGCCGAGGCCGCCTTCGCTGCGGAGCCCTCGCTCGACCCCGCGATCGCCAAGTCCACCTTCGTGGAGGGCCGCATCACAGGCATCACCGGCAGCGTCCTGGAGGTGGCCGGATCCCAGGGCGGCCACTCCCGGGTGCAGATGACCAACGTCACCAGCGTATGGAAGGTACGCGCCACCACCGCCGAAGTGATCGAGGTCGGCGACGGGCTCTACGCGCGCGGCGTCAAGATGCCCGACGGTACGGTGGCCGCCGACGCGGTCTGGGTGAACATCGTGAACCTGGACACGCAGATCCGCGGCATCGCGAAGAACCGGCTGCACCTCGCCCACGGGCAGCACGAACTGATCGGTCGCATCGCCCCGGACGCCAGCGCCTCCTACGCCGGCCGCGCACTTTCGTCCGACCTGTCCGGGCTGCGCATCGGGCAGAGCGCCCAGGTGCTCGGTGCCTGGCGGCCGTCCGACAACTCCGTGGACGTCGTCCGCATCTCCGTCGGGCACTGATGCAGGCCCCAGGACACCGAGAGAGGAAGAGATGCTGTCACTGACAACAGGCCTCGCCCCCCTGGTCCTTGCGGGTCTGCTCGGGTGGACCGGAGCGGTCAAGGTGTTCAGCCGGGGCACCGCGCGACAGGCACCGAAGACGGCGCTGGCCCGGATGCTGCGCAGCAGTGAGCGGGCCACGACGGTATTGCGCGTGACCGGCGCAGGTGAACTCCTGATCGCCGCAGGTCTGCTGGTGATTCCGGCGAACCCGGTGCCGGGGGCCGCCGCCGCACTCCTCGGGGCGGGCTTCCTCGCCTACCTCGGCTACGGCCGGACCACGGCACCGGAGTCCTCCTGCGGCTGCTCGGCCAGTGACGACACCCCCATCACCTGGCGGGCGTTCGTACGGGCGGCGGTCGTACTCATCGGCGGGGCCACCGCGGCGGTGGCACAGGACACCTGGTGGTCGGCGCTCTCCGAGCGGCCCTCCGGAGCCCTCGTCCTCCTGGCCGGGGCGGCGGTTCTGGTCTCCCTCTCGGCCGACCTCGACCGGTGGTGGCTGCTGTCGCTGCGCCGGACGAGGCTGCGCATCTTCGGCCACCCGCTTCTCGGCACCGCTGGGAGGGACCAGGTGCCGGTCGCGGCAAGCGTCGAACTCCTGGAGAACTCCCTGGCCTGGCAGGCCGCCGCACCAGTGGTTCGGTCTGCCTTGCTGGACCATTGGGAGGATGACGGCTGGCGCATTCTCCAGTACTCGGGTGTGTACGGGGACGGGGAGGACGCGCGCCCGGTCGCAGTGGTGTTCGCACTCGACGCCACAGCCGGCCGCGACAGCGGTGGCGACCCGATCGTCCGTGTCAGTTACGTCGACGCGGACAGCGGGGAGGCGGTGGCCGCGGACGAGCTGAACGCGGTGCCGTCGCGGAGGATTCTGCCGATGGCGGGCTGACGCCACGGACGGACGCCTCGGCCCGCCACGGTCCTGAGCAGCACAACAGGGCCGGGGGCGCCCCCCGCCCCCGCCCCGCCCCCCCCCCCCCCCCCGGCCCCCCCCCCCCGCCCCGCCCCCCCCCCCGCGCCCGACCCCCCCGGGGAGGGCCCACCACCCCCACCCCCCCGCCGCGCGATGCCCA